>DAOWLV010000331.1 GCA_030643455.1 Candidatus Krumholzibacteriia bacterium
GCGGTCCTCGGTGCGGTGGCGCCCCTGCTGGGCCTGCTGGGAACGGTGACGGGTATGATCAACACCTTCCGGGTGATCACCCTGTTCGGCACCAGCGACCCCAAGCTCATGTCCGGGGGCATCAGCGAGGCCCTGGTGACAACGGAGCTGGGCCTGGCCGTTGCCATTCCCATAATGCTGCTACATACCTTCCTGTCGCGTCGCGCCGATCACATCGTGGGCGACATGGAGGAAAAAGCGGTGCAGATGACGAACATCATCCAAATCCGGAAACAGAACCTCAAGATGATGGTTGCCGAGGGAGGCGTTTCGTGATCGACCAATTCTGGATTACCTATGATTACCTGGGCCAGGGTGGTTGGGTGATGGTCCCGATGGGCGTGGCCTCGGTCCTGATGTGGGCCATGATCCTGGAAAGGATGAATACCTTCCGCCGGCTCGGCGGGAAGGACATCGAAGCGATCGACGCCATCCGGGCCCTGGAAGGCCAACCCTTCCCCGACCGCGGGCGGGGACTGCGCAGGAAACTGCTGGAGGGCTTTCTGGGTGCCCGAACGGGCACGGCCAACATCGACCGGGTGGTCCTGAAACACGTCACGGAGAAGAATCGCCGCTTCCTGCGCGGAAAGCTGGCCTTCATCGCGGTCCTGGCCGGCGTGGCCCCGCTGCTCGGCCTGCTCGGAACGGTGCTGGGCATGATCCAGACCTTCGAGGTGATCTCGATCTTCGGCACCAGCAACGCCAAGGCCATGGCCGGAGGAATTTCGGTGGCCATGGTCACGACTCAGTCCGGGCTGGTGGTGGCCATTCCCGGCCTTTTCATCAGCGGCGCCCTGGCTCGCAGGTCCCGCCGTCTGGAGAGCGCACTCGACGAATTTTCCCTGGCCCTGGACAGAAAGTTGAAATCCTGTGGCGAACCGGCCCTGATGGAAGCGGGAACGATATGATCAACGTACGCAGAACGATCCGTGGCGGGGGCGACAAGGTCGACATCAACATGGGTCCCCTCGTGGACATGGTCTTCCTTCTGCTGATCTTCTTCGTGGTGACGACCAGTTTCGTCAAGGAAGCGGGCATCGATGTTCAGCGTTCCACCGCCGCCACCGCCGAGGTAAAGGAACGCGGTAACGTAATGATTGGGGTATCCCCCGAGGGCGATGTGTACTTCGACGGCAAGAAGGTCGACGTCCGGAGCGTGCGGGGGCTTGTGCAGAGAGTTCTTGCCGAAGATCCCGAGAGTGGTGTCGTCATTGTCGCGGACAAGGAAAGCGAAACAGGTTCGGTGGTCGGGGTCATGGACCAGTGCCGCCTGGCGGGCGCCAAGAACATCAGTCTGGCCGCCAAGCAGGAAGCGGGTTCCTGATGACCCTGCGAAACCTCACGGGGAACGCAGGCATCCTGACCGCGGCGGCGGTCATCAACATGGCGCTGTTCGGCCTGGCGGGGTTCCTGACCAGCCAACACCGTCCGCCACGGGACATCATCGATCCGGTGGGGGTCAGCCTGGTATCCCTGGCGCTGCCTGAACCGCAGCCTCCGGAGGAAGTCAAGGAGGCTGAACCGCCACCGCAGGTCCAGGAAAAGCCTGATTTCGCGCCCGATCTCGTCCAGCCTTCAATCATGGCTGGAGGGATGGGTGATTTTGCCGTTTCGGTCGATATCGATGGCATCGGCGAAAGACAGAGCGCCGAGTCGTTCATCTTCGATTCGGTGGATCTGGACCAGGCTCCCCAGGCGGTCGTCCGGGTCCCTCCGCCGTATCCCTACAAAGCCCGGGAACAGGGCATCGAGGGCTACGTGGCCGTCAAGTTCCTGGTGCGGGAAGACGGTACGGTAGGCAACGTCAACATACTTAAAGCCAAACCCAAGGGGCACTTCGAGGAAGAGGTGCGCCGCACCCTTCCCAAGTGGAAATTCCAGCCTGGAAGGATCGGAAACGACCCGGTGGCTTCGTGGGTCGTGACCACGCTGCGTTTTGATCTGAACTGATGGCGGGACAAGTCCATGGGGCGGACCAGGGAGGAAGACAATGTGCAATTCAAGGGAAGAGAACGGAATGATCCTGATCAGGAAAGTCGGCAGGGAATTGGCCGCGTGGCTGATCGCCGTTGGCCTAATTTTCTTGTTGGTGCAGCCCGGACGGGCCGAGGAGCCGGCAAGCGGGCAAGAGCAGGGCGGGAATGACGTCACGAAAGTGGTCGCCACCGAAAGCGTGGACCTGTACGACATGGCCCAGGTTCCCCGCAAGATCCGGAAGGTCGTGTTCCGGGCGGCCAATTACGGCCGCAGGGGCGGCTTTGAGAAAGCGGTCGCCCTGTTGGAGGATCATCTGCAGGCCCATCCCGACCAGGATCATTACCTGGTCCAGATGCATCTGGCCCAGAACCTGGATGATTCCGGAGCCGCGGACGACGCCTACGACCACTACCAGCAGGCCCTGGTGATGGAACCGCGCCTGGACCGGGCCTGGTTCGGTCTGGCCGACGCTGCCTACGAACTGGAAAGATTCGAGATCGCGGGGGACGCCTTTCAGGCGGGCTATGACCACTCTCCCGAGCGTCCGGTGGAAGTCCTGTATTTCGCGGGCGCCTCGTACCTGTTGGCCGAAAAGCCCGCGACAGCCCTGCCGATATTCGAGGATCTGACCAGCGGCCGCTTCGGCGTGCCCCGGATCAAATGGTATCAGGGCCTGGTGGCGGCCGCGGTGAAGGCGGCGCAGCCGGCCAAGGCGGAGCCCCGGATCGCTGAGATGCTCGACCGTTATCCGGACGATCCGGAAGCCTGGTATCTCAACTACCAGTACCACGCCTCGGCCCGGGATTTCCAGTCGGCGGCGGTGGCCCTGGCCATCGTCGGCTATCTGCGGCCCCTGATAGAGGGCGAAAACCAGCAACTCGGGGATCTTTACAGTGTCATCCATGTGCCCCATCTTGCAAGCCAGAACTACGCGGCCGGCATCGGCGATGATGGAACATCGGAAGAATTCGAGCGGCTGGTTTCGTCCTTGGTGGCCGCCCACGAATTGGACGAGGCCCTGTTGGTGCTGAACCGGGCCCTGGCCAAGGAATCCACGCCACGCCTGTGGTCACTGCTCGGGGACATTCACTATCTCCGCAAGGATTATCCCGAGGCCTCCAAGGCCTTCAGCACCTTGACCGAGCTGGACGGAGAATCCGGCCGGGCCTGGCTGATGCTGGGATATTGCGCCCTGGAGATGGGCCAAAAAGACGAAGCCCTGGAAAACCTGGCGCGGGCTTCGACTTACGAGGACCAGTCGGACATGGCGCAATTGTTGATGCAACGGGCCATGCGAATGTGAACAAGCCGGAAGGGGGATGTCCGTGGGCTTGTTCATACTTGTGTGGTCGGTCCACAACCGGCATTGACCTTGATGCAAAAAGAAACCGGGTAATCCGCAGGGCCAAAGGCCTGAGGACATCCCGGTTTCTTTTTGCGTCAAGGTCAATGCAGGTTGCGTACCTACTCCACCTGCATGACCAGGTACTGCATCATCCCGCCGCGCTCCAGGTGGAACGCGGCCGCGGCGCCGTACTCCAGTTCCTTCACGAGGTTCTTGAGGCTCCGCAGACCCTTGACCGGCTGGCCGTTCAGCGTGTAGACCACGTCGCCGGGCAAGAAGTGATCGCCCAGCAGGCTGACATCCACAGCCAGGGCGGCAACGATCACGCCCTCGGTGCGGCGGGTCTTGAAGGGCAGCAGACGAGCCGCGTCCTTGTCCAGATCGAGGGCCAGGATGCCGAGCTTCTTCACGAGATTGCGTTCAGCGGTGATCATCTCGAAAAAGCGATAATCCGGTTCTATCCTCTCGACGACTTCCACTTCCTTGGTGAACTTCCTGCCGTCACGCATCACGTCCAGGGAGACCTTCCCGCCGATCTGCTTGTTGTAGAGATTCACCTCGAACTGCCGGGCGTTCTCCATGGGCTTGCCGTCGAGCGCCAGGATGATGTCGCCCACCTGCAGCCCGGCGTCGTGGGCGGGGCCGTTGGTAAAGACGTCGCCCAGGATGACGCCCCACTGCGTCTTGATGCCCAGGGGTTTCGCCAGCCAGGGATTGAGGGTCTGCGGGTTGACCCCGATGACACCGCGCTTGACCCGGCCGGTGGCGCGGATCTGGTTGAAGACGTTCTTGGCGATGTTGCTCGGCACGCTGAAGCTCAGGCCTTCACTGCCGCCGCTCTGGGTGAAGATCAGGGTGTTGATGCCGATGACCTCGCCGCGGGCGTTGACC
>DAOWLV010000148.1 GCA_030643455.1 Candidatus Krumholzibacteriia bacterium
CTTCTCTTCGTTGCGGTCGATGATCTTCACCTTCACCCCGGCGGCCAGAAGATCCCGGGCCAGTTCCCGGCCCATGGCGTTGGCCCCGACGATCATCACCTTGGACAGTCGCCGTTCCTCGGCGCGGAAATAGATCAACGATCGATCGACCAGACGGCGGGTTCCCGCCAGAAAAACCTGGTCGTCGGCCATGATCACCGTGTCGCCGCCGGGAATGAGGGTTTCGTCGCCGCGGACGATGGTCGTCACCAGGGCGATGTTGCTGCCCAGGGTCCGGTTGATCTCGGCCAGCGTCAGCCCATCGACCTTGGAGCCCGCTTCCACGCGGGTGCCGATGATGCGGACCTTGCCGCCGGCGAACTCGTGCACTTCGGTGGCCCCGGTCTGGAACAGGATCTCGCGGATGGCGTGCACCGCCTCGTGCAAGGGATTGATGGCCAGATCGATCCCTTCCAGCAAAAGCCGGTGGTCCTGGTAATAATGTTCCTGACGAACACGGGCGACCTTGACGCGGGCTCCCAGGACGTGGGCGGTCTGGCAGGCAATGATGTTGATCTCGTCCCGGTCGGTGACCGCGGCGAACAGGTCGCAGTCCTTCATGCCGATCTCGCGCAGGACAGTGGGACTGACCCCGTTGCCGATCACGAAACGGCAGTCCAGGTGCTCACTCACCTCGTCCACCCGTTCCTGGTCCATCTCCACCAGGATCAGGTCGTGTTCGCGCCGGGTGATGATCTTGGCCAGCTGGAAACCGACAGCGCCGGCTCCGATGATGACGATTTTCACGACCGGTCTCCCGCAAATGAGTTGAGGGCTGCCACGGCGCGATCGATATCAGCAGCCGAATGTTCGAGATGGGGCACCAGCCTGACACGGCCCGGTCCGAACCCAACGGCCAACACGCCACGACTTTCCAGATGGCTCAGGAGGGCTTCATCCTCTCCCGGGCCGGCCACATCGATGATCACGATGTTGGTATCCACCGGATGATTCACCTTCAGGGCCGGATGGTCAAGACCCACTGCAAGGGCCCGGGCGTGTTCGTGATCCTTTTCCAGCCGGACCAGATGGTGATCCAGGGCGTAGAGGCAGGCCGCAGCCAGGATTCCCGCCTGACGCATGCCGCCGCCCCACATCTTGCGGAAACGGTAGGCCCGGGCAATCGTGGCGCTGTCCGCGGCCAGCACCGACCCGACGGGGGCCCCCAGGGCCTTGGAAAAACACACACTCACCGAATCGGCCGGGGCGGCCAGTTCGGCCAGGGTCAACCCGGTGGCCACGTGGGCGTGCCACAGGCGGGCCCCGTCCAGATGAACCCGCAAACCGCGAGTGTGGGCCTGGTCGGAAATTTCCTGCACGTTTTTCTGGGGAAGGATCCGGCCACCGGCCCGGTTGTGAGTGTTTTCGAGACAGATCATCGTCGGCGGTGCGCAATGCACGTTGTCGGGATTGAGGGCCGCTTCAACCTGGGGCCAGTCCAGCAGACCGTCCGGCGCGTCGACACAGGTCACCAGCAACCCGCACAGGTCTGCAGGGGCTCCAGCCTCGTAACGGTATATGTGCGCCCCGTCCTCCAGGACGACCTGGTCCCCCGACCGGGTCTGGGCCCGCAGGGCCAGCTGATTGCCCATGGTCCCGCTCGGGACGTACAGGGCCGCTTCCTTCCCCAGCAGATCGGCCACCGTCGACTGCAGACGATTGACCGTCGGATCGTCCCCGAAAACATCATCCCCGACCTCGGCCGTCATCATGGCCTTGAGCATGTCCGCCGTGGGACGCGTCACGGTGTCGCTGCGCATGTCGATCAGGGAACCCGATTGAAAAGATTTGTTCATGTAACGACCCCGCTGTTTCAGTCGTTGACGTAAAGAACCGGCTCTCCGGTTCTTAGCCGGAAAACCGGTTCCAATGACAATCGTTGACGTCCCGAACAGGGGACGTGAACATCAACCCGCGGCGGCGACCTTGTCTTTCAACATCTTGGACACCTTGAACACGGGCACTTTGCGGGAAGGCACGGGTACAGCCTCTCCGGTGCGCGGATTACGGGCCATACGTTCCTTGCGTTCCTTGACCTTGAAGGTGCCGAAGCCGCGTATCTCCAGATGCTGGCCGTTGACCAGCAGGTCCCCGATCTTTTCCAGGAAAAGATCCACGGTTTCCGCCACTTCCTTCTTGGTGAGACCAGTCCTTTGCGCGATGTCTTCTACGATATCGGCCTTGGTCATGAGTACGCCTCCTAGGTTCCTCCGTTGTTCCCCTGAAATCTCTGGATTCTCATAGCATCTAACAGCATAAACGATGAGATGTCAAGGGCTTTATCCCATTTCGGTTCTCCGTGGTCAAAGAAACCGGGGCCCGGCCGCCGGAACGGGCAAGATGCATGATCTCCGCGGTCGGGATCTCGCAAGACGGCAGCCTTCAGAATGTCTCCTGAGTCCCCATGGTTCCACGGGCTTCCTTTAACGGGATGTTAATTGCTTGTTTGTAAGGCCTTTAGGGTATACCGAAAACAGGCTCTTCAGTTGGCACCCACTTTGCAATTGCCCAGCCTGAGAATGTGGCCGGGAGGGGCAGTCATCAAGCAACTGTGCCACAACAACGGATCCCTTCCGGCCCGTTCCTGAAACCATCGGGCAACTTAGCGAACTTTGAAGGAGGACCACCATGGTCAGCAACAAGATGATCGTGACTTTCATGCTCATCGTCATCGCCAGCATGGCTTTCACCGGCTGCAGCGACGACAATCCCGTCACCACCGTGATTCCCGTGGACACCGCGCCTCCGGCCGTTCCGGCCAATCTGAGCGTGGACTACACCAGCAGCTCGGCCGTCGTCAACTGGGACATGAGCACCGTTGATCCCGACCTGGCCGGCTACATCGTGACCAGGGAACGCTACGGCGTCATCGATACCCTGGTCGGCACTCCGGCTCTCATTTCCAGCTATGAGGACATGAATCCTCTGACCGGCACCAGCCTGTACCACGTCTACTCCGTGGACCACGCCGGCAACGAGAGCGCCGTGGCAACGGTGAGCCTGACGATCGTACGCGAACATCAGGATTCCGACCTGAACCACTAGAAGCTCGAGCCTAAAATGGTTCCCGTTCGCTGGTTGATCGAAAAAGCCCTCCGTCACATGACGGAGGGCCTTTCCCGTTGAGGGAGATCAGCCGAAACGGTATCCGGCCTCCGCAATCAGGCTCCCCCCAGGTGGGCAATCATTTCGGTGATCTGGAAGAACGGATTGATCACCGCCATGATGGCTTTCGAGAACACGGCGCCGAGGGGTGTGTACCTCACCGCCATCAGGAAACCGATCACGATCAGCATGCCGTACCGGCGCAGGTTCTCGTAGTTGGCCCGGGCTTCGGGCGGCAGAAACCGGCTCATGATCCAGCTCCCGTCCAGCGGGGGCAAGGGCAGCAGGTTGAATACCGCCAGAACCACGTTGATCATCACCCCGGTCTGGAACATCGTGAACAGGAACCTCAGCAGGGACGGCTCGCCGTGGCCGCCGGGCGCATGTGCGGGAAAACCGCCGATGGCCAGGGTCACCCCCAGCAGGACGGCAAAAACCAGGGCCAACAGCAGGTTGCTGATCGGACCCGCTGCCGCGACCTTGGGATGATCGTCCATGGGGTTGTTCAGACGGCCGGGATTGACCGGAACGGGTTTGGCCCAGCCGAACATGATGCCTCCGGTGAAGGACAGGATCAACGGCACGACGATACTGCCCACCGGGTCGATGTGGGGCAGCGGATTGAGGGTCAGCCGGCCCGCGTCATGGGCCGTGTTGTCCCCCAGTTTCCAGGCTACCCAGCCATGGGCGACCTCGTGCACGACCACTGAAAAAACCAAGACCAGGATTTGTACGGCCACCAGTTCCAAACCAGACCTTCTTCCTTGAATTGCTACGAGATTCGTTGCCGGCCGGGCAGACCTTGCCAGGCCTCCCAGACCGTGTCCACGTCGATGTTTTCCATCCAGCCGAATTCTTCACCCCGCCGGTCGGGCAGCCGGCCACCGCTTCTGACGACGACCACCTCGGGCGCGGGCGGTTTCCACAGGGCCGGGTCCGTCGGTCCGAACAGGGTCACCGTGGGTACGCGCAGGGCGCCGGCCATGTGCATAACTCCGGTGTCGTTGCAGAGGAACCTGTCCGCCTGCTGGAGCAGGGCCGCCCCCACACCCACCGGGCAGGCAGGCGCCACCTGGACCCCGCCAGATCCCATTTCATCGGCGAGCAGCCCGGTCACCGCTGCCAGGGGCCCGGCATCGGCCGGCCCGTGCAGGATAAGAATATTCTCCCCCGCGGCCACCGCCCTGGAAGCGACTTCGGCGAATCGCTCCGCCGGCCAGACGTTCTGCTTCTTGCCGGCTCCGGGATGAATCGCCCAGAAACCCGGTCCCATTCCCAGATCCGTCAGGATCCGCCGCGCAAAGGCCGTCTCCTCGGGCGAGGGCACCACCACCGTGGAATGATCGTCCGTGCTGATCCCGATCGCCCGCAGGGGCGCCAGATTGTGTTCCACCGTGTGGGTTTTCTGGACCGGTTCGGACGGCATCTCCAGCGAAAAGGCGTGGCGGCTGATGTCCCAGCCGAACGGGGCGCTGTCGCCCCCCACCACATACCGGGTACCGGAAAAGAGTGCAATGGCGGAACTGGTCACGGAAAAGGAAACGCTGCTCAGGACAAACGCCACCTCGGCCCGGTAGTTCCGCAGTCGGCCCACGAACCGGAACAACTCGGTGGGGCGGCGCCACATCTTCTTGTCGAAGGTCACCACATGATCCAGGTGGGGATTGTGCAGGACGACCTCCTCGTTCACCGGGGCGGTCACCAGGAGTATTTCCGCCCCTGGAAACGTCTCCCTGATCGCCCGCAGGGCCGGGGTGGCGCAAACCATGTCGCCCATCTGATTGTGTTGACGGACGATCAGGATCCGACGGGGACACAGGGCCACCAGTTCCGCCGGGGTCAGGGCGGGACGGTGCGCCAGGCGGGCCATCAGGCTGCTCAGCTGACGTTTCAAGGTTCGGGTGGGATTCGCGCTCATGGCTCCAGGGTTTGTCGGGGGTTGGCATACCCCTTGCGTATCGCGGGGACCATGCCGGTTCGTTCCGGCGGCTTCAACGAGTCGTCAAGACCGGTTTCAACCGGGAGTTTTGTGAATTGGATCGTTTCAACCGCTTCAACAGACTGGGCCGCTTGGCCGCGGCCGGTTTGGGACTGGCCTATCTGGGCGGTCTGAGCCTCGGTCTGTACGAGATAACCGCCAAATCCCCCACCCTGCTGGGCGATCCCCTGCCGGGCTGGTGGGCCACCGACCGGGCCGAAAAGACCACCCGCTGGAACCCACCCACGGGATTTTTTCCCCTGGACAAGCTCCTGCATGAAGGCGAAGAGGCCCTCAGATTCTACCGCTTCCTGTCCTTGCGCTCTTCCAGATCCTTCAGCAACGCCAGATAGGCCGCATGGCGCCAGACGGGAATCTTCCCCGCCCTGACCATGGCCTTGACACCGCATTGTGGCTCGTCCCGGTGCAGGCAGGTCCTGTACTTGCAAACCTGACTGCCTTCGGTGAAGTCAGGAAAATAAGTCCGCACCTGTTCAGGATCAATGTCCCAGGGGTCGAAGCCGCGAATTCCCGGTGAGTCGGCGATGAAACCACCGCCCTGCAGGGGGAAAAGTTCGGTCCGCGTGGTGGTGTGGCGGCCCAGGCCGGTTTTTTCGGTGACCTCGCTGACCCTCAGTTTCAGACCCGGTTGGATGACGTTCAGCAAGGTGCTCTTGCCCACCCCGGAGGCGCCGATCAGCAGGGAGATACGGTCGGCCAGGGTTTCGGTGAGTTCGGACATGCCGAGACCCGATTCAGCCGAGGCCCAGATCACTTTGTAGCCAAGATCGGTGAAATACTCCCATTTCCGGATTTCCGGAGCCCCGCCCTCGAGATCATCCACCAGGTCGCACTTGTTCATGACCAGCACCCCGGCCACCGAGAATCTCTCGGCGGCCACCAGCAGGCGATCCACGAAACCCGTCTGGGGGGAAGGCTCAAGGAGGGATTGGATGGCCACCACCTGGTCCAGGTTTGCCATCAGGACCTGCTCGGTACGGCCTCCGCTGCGGCGGGCCGCCATTCGCGAGATCCGGTTGCGCCGCGGCAATACTTCTTCGATGACCCCCGAAGGCTTTTCCGGGTCCGAATCGAGCACCAGAAACCGGACCCGGTCGCCCACCACGGCCACGGTCTGCACCTGGCGCGGCCCTTTCTTCAAGCGGCCGCGCACCTTGCAGGTCCACACGGTTTCCGCTTCCGCCACCAGACAACGTCCGGCCGTGGAGCGGATGACGATGCCTTCCCGGAGGTCGCCCTTTCCCGATGGCGATCCGGACCTGGCCCCGCTGTCGTCATTCACCCCGATACCACACCTCCCTGGCGGGCCGCCACAAAATTGTCCGAGGCAGTCCTGGACCGCATTGCGACTTGTTTATCCAACATCAATGGGTTAGCTTTTTGCAGGTATGAAGTCGTAGCACATATCCCTCATCGACTCAAGGTGGTACGCAAATTATGGACATTGCCGGGGTTCTCAAACATACCTCACCGGACCTCTTCATCCAAGATCTGGAAGCTTCCGACAAATCAACCGCCCTCGCCGGACTCGTGGAAGGCCTCATCGCCGGCACCGACATCAAGAATCCCGATACCATTCTCCAGATGCTGCAGAGCCGGGAAAACCTGGGCAGCACCGCGGTGGGACCGGGAATCGCCTTCCCCCATGGCCGCACCCTGGCCGTCCAGCGCCTGACGATCCTGATCGCCCGCTGCCCGGCAGGGGTGGATTTCGATTCCGAGGACGGCAATCCCACGCACCTGTTCTTCGTGCTGATCGCTCCTCCGCAGGATACCGGACATCAGTACATCAAATCGCTGGCCGCCCTCATCGACCGTGTCCAGGACGCGGACCTGCGGGAAAAACTGATGGCCGCCGGGGATTACGAATCCTTCTGCGCAGCCATGACGGAGGATTAGGGCATGCATCCTCAGTTACAGCTGCTGGTCGCTCTGCAGGACATGGATGAAATGATCCGGGAGACCGAGGAACAGGGTGAGGAATTCGAGGGGCTTGGCTTCAAGCACGGCGGGCTGGATGACCTGAAGAATGCCCGGGAGGAACTGTCGACCCAGATTGACCCGAGTCTCCGCAGCTGGTACCGCCGTCTGACCGGGAAATTCGGCCACGCCGTGGTTCCGGTGGTGGGCAATCTGTGCACCGGCTGCTTCGCCAACATTCCGTCCTCGTTTGTCAGCAAGACCAACGTGAACAAGGTCCAGAAGTGCGAGAGCTGCGGGCGGTTGCTCTACTGGCCGTAGATTCCGGGTGACTCAGTCTTCCGCGCCGGTCATTGCGCCGGCGTTGGCCACGACCTGGGTGATCTCCTCGAC
>DAOWLV010000185.1 GCA_030643455.1 Candidatus Krumholzibacteriia bacterium
CTGGACCATCCGTTCGCCGGCGTCTATTCCACGAAAATGATCCCCAACAACCAGCCCGACGTCGACACCCGGTTCCAGCGTCTGGTCGAGGCGATCAGGTTTGTCTATGCCTCGACCTATTTCAAGGCGGCCAACAATTATTTCGAGGGATCGGGACTGGATCATTCAACCGAAAAGATGGCCCTGATCGTCCAGGAGGTGGTGGGCAATCGTCACGAGGACCGGTTCTATCCCAGGCTCTCGGGCGTGGCCCGGACCTTCAACTACTACCCCAGCGGCGGGGCCAAACCCACCGATGGTGTCGTGAATCTGGCCCTGGGGCTGGGGCGGCAGATCGTCGACGGCGAACTGTCGTGGGGATATTCCCCGCCTTTCCCGGCCGCGCCGCCACCATTCGCCGACGTCGGGGACAGGATGCGCAATACCCAGACCACTTTCTGGGCCGTCAACATGGGTACTCCTCCGCCCCCGGATCCCATGGGCGAAACCGAATTCCTTTTGAACCCGGATCTCACCCAGGGGGAACGGGACGGGGTGCTGGATCATCTGGTTTCCACCTATGACCACCAATCCGACAGGCTTCGCCTGGGGCTGGGTTCCAAGGGACCGCGGATCCTGGATTTCGGGCCCCTGCTCGTGGGGGAAACCCTGCCCTTCAACGACCTGATGCGCAAGATCCTGCCTCTCGCCGAAAGAACGGCGGGATGTCCGGTCGAGCTGGAGTTCGCGGTGGATTGCGACGAGTCCGGCCACCACAGGTTATGCCTCCTGCAGATGCGCGCCATGGTCATTCCCGAGGGGGAGTCCAGGGTGTCGCCTCTCGAGTTGAACGCTCCCGGGGTGATCCTGGCCTCGGAACACGGCCTGGGCCACGGCATGAAAAACGACATTTGCGACATCGTCTTCATCAAGCCGGAGGATTTCCAGCTGTCGAAGACCAGGTCGATTGCCCTCGAGGTGGAAAAGATCAACGCCACCCTTCAGGCCGCAAAAAGACCCTACCTGCTGATAGGCTTCGGCCGCTGGGGCAGTGCGGATCCCTGGTTGGGCATTCCCGTGGACTGGGGTCAGATTAGCGGCGCCAGGGTCATCGTGGAATCATCCTTCAGGGAATTGAATCCGGACCCGAGCCAGGGCTCGCACTTTTTCCACAACCTGATCAGTTTCGGGATTTTCTATCTCACGGTCAGGGGCAATCGAAGCAGCCGGATAGACTGGGACTGGCTGAACGAACAGGCGACGGTCCAGGAAACGAAATTCCTCAAACACGTCGGATTGATGCAGCCGCTGATGGTGAGAATGGACGGGTTGGCGGGTCTGGGTGTCATCACCGCTGGGAATGAATCATGAAAGAAACCGAGAAGCTGATCGGCGACCTGCAGGAACGGGCCAAGGAATTACGTTGTCTCTACGAGGTCGAAAAAGCACTCAACGACGTGAAAAGTCCACTGCCGAAAGTGATGATGAAGGTCGTCGAAGCCATTGGCCCGGGCTGGCAATTTCCGGAAGTCTGCGTGGCGTCCATCGAGCTGGAAGGAGAGGTGTTCGAATCCAAGGGTTTCAGGATGACCGCTTGCGCCCAGGAAACGCCCATATCTGTGCAAGGTGAGGCCGTCGGAAGTCTGCGGGTCTGTTACACGAAGGAATGCCCCGAAGAGGACAATGGGCCTTTCCTGGAGGAGGAGGTCCAGCTGCTCGAAAGCCTGGCGGACAGGTTGGGGCACTATCTCCTGTTCAAGAAACTCCAGAGCATGGGCAAGAAGTGGCGCGAACTGGAATCCAATTCCGATGAGCCCGGCGAGGAGAACTGGCAGATCATCATCGACCTCCTGCGTGAAACCGATGACTCCCTTTTTCTGCGCATTTCCCGGAAAATGCTCAACTTCCTGTGCTCAATCGGTATCGCCGAAGCCCAGACGATGCTGAAACAGATCGACCAGGAATATGATCCCCAGGAAACGGGTACCGGTGAGACCAATGTGCCGGAAGCGTGGACAGCCACGGACAATTCGTTGCTGCTGGAAGGAGGGCCGTTCCGGCTCGCCGCCAAATTTATTACCGGAGAGGAAATCATCTTCTATGTCCAGAAATGGATCCAGGAAGACAAGGCCGCCTCGTTCCTGAATGTCCTGGACAACCCCCGCTCCACCCTCAGCGAAATCCAGGAAGCCCTCAGAAGGTTTCAGCAGGCTGCCCAGGACGGTGCAAACCTGCCCGATTCCACCATGAAAAGCGTGGGGGTCTCCCTTACCCAGAGGGTGTTGACCGAACAAATCGATTTCGTGAAAACCGCCAAGGACCATGTGAGCATTTCATTCTTCAGGGACCTGATGGACCGGATCATCATGCCCACCGAATGTCATGGCAAGCTGGGTGGCAAAGCGGCGGGAATGTTGCTGGCCCACTGTATACTGAGGGGCCGGGATGGTACGCGTTCCCAGGTTGCCAAGGTTTCTCCGGAGACCGCCCTCGGCGAAGCGAATGGCGTCGACTGGGATCTTCTTTCAGAGGTCAAGATTCCCAGGACCTGGCACATTGCGTCCGACGCGGTACTCGATTTCATCGCCTACAACGATCTGGAGGACACTCTTCACCAGAAATACAAGATCATCGATGAGGTTCGCCGCGACTACCCCAACATCATCCGGTTGTTCAAGAACTCCTCCTTTCCGCCCAGTCTGGTCCACGGGATGGCGGCTGCCCTGGATGATTTCGACGGCGTGCCGATCATCATCCGGAGCTCGAGTCTGCTGGAGGATCGGGTGGGCACCGCCTTTTCCGGAAAATACAAGAGCCTTTTCCTGGCCAACCAGGGCACCAAGAAGGAATGTCTCGAGGCCCTGCTGGACGCTGTATCCGAAATCTACGCTTCCATGTTCGGGCCGGACCCCATCGAGTACCGGGCCGAAAGGGGCGTCCTGGAATTCGATGAACAGATGGGTATCCTGATCCAGGAAGTGGTGGGGACCCGGAACGGGAAGTATTTCTTCCCTGCGTTTGCGGGGGTGGCCTTCTCGAAAAACGAATTCAGGTGGTCTCCCAGGATCACCCGTGACGACGGTCTGGTCAGGCTCGTGCCGGGTCTGGGGACTCGTGCCGTGGACCGCACTGGAGACGACTACCCGGTGCTCATCGTGCCGGGACAGCCTGAACTGCGGGTCAATGTCGCCGTCGATGAAATCGTCAGGTATTCACCGAGCAAGATGGACGTGATCAACCTGGAAAACAATTCCTTCGAAACGGTCGAGGTCGACAGGATGCTGAAGGAACTGGAAGGCAGGTATACCGGTCTTCCCCTGGTTTTTTCGGTCCTTAAGGACGGCAGGCTCGTCAAGCCGGTCAGCATCCTGCTGGATCCGGAAAAGGAGCGGATCTTCCCCACCTTCGACGAAGTCCGTTCGGACAGAAAATTCCTGCCCCAGCTGAAAGGCCTGCTCAAGGTCCTCGAAAACACCCTGCAAACGCCCGTCGACGTGGAATTCGCGCATGACGGGGAGCACCTCTATCTGCTCCAGTGCCGGCCGCAAAGCCAGGCGGAGATGGCTCCTCCGGCGCCCATCCCCCAGGATATCCCCTCGGAAGACATCATCTTCACGGCCGACAAATTCGTCAGCAACGGGCGGGTCGAGGACATCACCCATCTGGTCTACGTTGATCCGGAGCGCTACGGGAACCTGGAAACGAAGGTGGAAATGAAGGCGGTCGGCCAGGCGATCGGCAAACTGAACAAGATGCTGCCACGGAAAAGATTCATCCTGATGGGACCCGGACGGTGGGGCAGCAGGGGAGATATCAAGCTGGGTGTCAGCGTGACCTATGCGGATATCAACAACACGGCCATGTTGATCGAGATCGCCCGCCAGAAAGGCAGCTACGTCCCGGACGTTTCGTTCGGAACCCACTTTTTCCAGGATCTGGTCGAGGCCGGAATCGGATACCTGCCCTTGTACCCTGATGACGAGGGCATCCAGTTCGCGGATCGGTTCCTGCTCAGGGCCGACAACATCCTGGCCGACCTCGTGCCGAAGCATGCGGAACTCTCGGATGTCCTTCGGGTCATTGATACGGCCAAGGCGACCGATGGCAGGATAGTGAAGATCCTGTTGAACGCGGATCTGGACAAGGCGGTGGCTTGCCTTGCCGAACCCGGAATCAAATCGGAAAAGGCGCCCCTGCCCCAGAAACAGGACAACCTCCAGCCGATCCAGTACTGGCTGTGGCGAAAGCAGATGGCCGAAAGAATTGCCCGGGATGTTGACCGGTCCGGGTTCGGCGTGGAGTCCATGTACCTTATCGGGAGTGTCAAGAACGCCATTGCCGGTCCGGCCAGCGACATCGATCTGATGGTGCACTTCAAGGGGAACAAGGAACAGAGAGCCTACTTGCTGCAATGGCTGGACGGTTGGAGCCGCTGTCTGTCGGAGGTCAACTACCTGAAGACCGGGTATCGCACCGAAGGGCTGCTCGACGTCCATATCATTACCGATGAAGACATAAAAAACAGGTCCAGTTACGCGGTGAAAATCGGTGCGGTGACGGACGCGGCCTATGAATTGCCCATGGGAGTGGACTAGGAGGGCGGACTAGCAGAGTTCCCGGCTGGCCGATCCGGGATCGTGAGGGTCGAAGCGCACCAGTGCCAACTCAGGCTTTTCAGTGGCCGCGGAGAAGGAAACGGTCCGTCCGAATTGATCCTGCCACTTGCCGGTCAAGGTAGGGCTTTCGTGGACATGTCCGTGCAGGGTCAGCAGGGGCTGCTTCTTCGCGATGAATTTCTGAATGGCGATGCTGCCTATGTGAACATCCAGAGGTACGTGGTCGATTTTTTTGCCGTCCAGGGCCGCCCGGTCCAGGTTGCAATCGTAGGGCGGGCAATGGAACAGGCAGATGGCGTCGGTCAGGTCATCATCCCCGGTCAATTCGACCAGTTCCTCGGCAATGGTGGTGAATCTGATGGCCCGGCCCTCGGGGCCGGCGGTGCGGCGGCCCTCCTCGGGCGAAAGGCAGCCGGGGTCCACGAATCTCGAAACATCGTACCTTTCCCAATCCTTCAACTGGAACGGGGAGGGGGGAATGCAGGAGTACCCGTAGATCACGAACGGGCCGTACTCGATTTTCCTGCCGTGCATGTAGTTGAGCAGGCCTTCGGTTTCGGCGTCATGCAGCGAATCCTCGTGGAAGCGAGGGTCGTCGTTGCCCAGGATGATGAAGACATGGGGGTAGTCCTCGCCGAGATCATCCTTGAGTTTCTTCAACTCCGGAAAGAAAAAATCCAGGAGGAAGTCCTCCTGGTCAGGGTCGACTTTCCAGGAGGAATCCATGCCGTGGGGAAGAAGATCACCACCCAGAAAAAGGCCCCTGGGTTTTTCCTCGCGGACCAGGCGGAACAGGGTCACATATCGACTGGCTTGCCCATGAAGGTCCGAGGCGAAAAATGAAGGTAACATCGGGGCGTGCCTGCGGGGTTCGGGTGATGGGGATCAGATGGCATCATCGATGATGGCCAGAAGGGCATCCTCGACCTGGGTTGCTGTTTCGGCCATGGTCGAGCTTTCGCCGAAGACCTGCAGCAATTGGGTCGGCAGTATGGTTCCCACCATGGTCTGACCGTTTTCCTCCCATACCCCGATCCGGCAGGGAAGGGCCATGTTGACCCGGATGTCCTCGTTCAGGATGGCAGCCGCGTGATGGGGATTGCAGATTTCGAGGACGCGGACGCGGTGAGGAAACTCCACACCTTTCCGGCGCATGGTCTGTCGGATGTTGTGTTCATGCAGTACCCCGAATTGATGTTTTTCCGCGGAAGCAGTCAGGTCGTTGATTATGGTCTGAACACTCTTGGGGGTCGATTTGATATGAAACATGACGAGCTGGGCCTTTCGCGAAAGTGTGGAAGGTTGACTGAATCATACCCTGGAGGCCGGTGCCGGGACAATACAAATCGGTCTTGCCGGCGTGCAGGCCGGGACTACCTCACCAGGTGGCCAATGGTGTAGAATAGCCGCGTTATACCATCTCACCCCCGGGAGGTTCCATGCGTTGCGTAAATTATTTTCTGGTTTTTTTGGCCCTTCTACTCGCCGTTCCCGTCTATGCCGTCCTGCCCGATCGCGAAGAACCGGTGCGCACCATCATCTTGATCCGTCACGGTGAATACGAACACGATGAAGACTGCGACGAGGACGTGGGCTGCGGCCTGGTTGTCCTCGGCCGCCAGCAGGCGCGGCTGACGGGCGATCGTCTGAAGGCCATGCCCATCGCCTTCACTTCCATCCAGGCCAGCGCGATGACCCGCGCGCGGCAGACCGGCGAGATCATTGCCGGACGTTTTCCCGGTCTGGACCTGGTTCTCCAGCGCGACATCCGCGAATGCACGCCGTCCACGCGGAGGGAAGACATCATGGCTGAAATGGAACCGGGGGAGGCCGCCGAGTGCGAAGCGAATCTCGAGGCCGCCTGGCAGCGCATCTTCGTGCCGGCTTCGGACGCGAACGAATACGACATCGTCGTTTGCCACGGCAACGTGATCCGCTGGTTCGCCACGCGGGTGCTTGAAGTCGATCCTTTGGCCTGGCTGGGGATGAGCGTTGCCAACTGCAGCCTCACCGTGGTGCAGGTGCGTGCGGATGGATCAAAGAAGCTGATCGCGTTTGCCGACAGCGGGC
>DAOWLV010000023.1 GCA_030643455.1 Candidatus Krumholzibacteriia bacterium
ATTGGCAAAGATAGTGATGGGATTGCGATTGGGTTATAAGGTATTTTTGCATATATTTTGCCTAGGTCTTATAGGCACTATTAAGGTCTTCAGGAGAAAACCCGGAGAAATCGACCATGGTTGAACCCAAAAGCCGAAGTTTCCAATCCATGATGCGATCGATGGAAGATGGATTGAAAAAGATCGGTTCCCGGGGTGGTGGTTCGGACCCCGAGAAACGTCTGGATCTCGTCTCCCATTTCCTGCAGGAACGGGTCAAGGAGTTGTCCTGTCTGTATGGAATTTCGGAACTGATCAGAACCCATGGCAATGATCTGGACAAAATCATGATGGGAATCGTGGAGATCATCCCCCAGTCCTGGCAGTTTCCCTCCATCACGGCGGGACGCATCGTGATCAAGGAGCAGGAGTACAGGAGCGACAATTTCCGCCGATCAGAATGGGCCCAGACAGCACCCATCCGTGGTGAGCAAATAGAAATCGGGTTGGTCGAAGTCTGTTACCTGGAGAAGAAACCGGAATTCGACGAGGGACCGTTCCTGAACGAGGAACGTCTCCTCATCGACGCCATCAGCGACCAGATTGGAAAAGCGGTCGCCCGGATCCAGACCGAGAAACAGCTGCAGGTCGAGCGGAATTCGCTGAAAAGTCTCAACATCGCGCTGAAGGAAGTGCTCAACAACGTCCAGGAGGAAAAGAGGGTGATCGCCGCCAGTGTCCAGGCCAATGTCGACCAGGTCATTTCACCTATCCTGTACGCCCTGGACCAGGCCTCGCCGGCGGAAATTCCCGGCTACACCTCCCTGTTGAGGCAGCACCTCAATGAGATCGTTTTCCCCTTCACGAGAAACCTCTCCACGCAATTCAAGGACCTGACGCCGACCGAGATCCAGGTCAGCAACATGATCCGCAGCGGGCTGTCCACCAAGGAAATCGCCCGCCTGAGGAACCTGTCGCCTCATACCGTCAGCCGACACAGGGAAAACATCAGACGCAAGCTGGGGTTGGCCCACGAGGGAATCAATCTCGTCAGTTTCTTGAAGATGTTCGGGGATGAACTGGTCACTCCACCCGTGTCTTGAAGCTCACGCTGAAACTGGGATGGTTCACACCGTCCGAAGCGGCAAACGCACCGGTGGGCACGACGCGCAGGTGGGTCACCGCGGGATCGAACCCGATGGCGTCCGGCACCGGGACATAGTTCCAGGTTGCGCCTCCATCGCTGGAGAATTCCAGACCGTCGGTCAGATCCGCCAACCCGCCGAAGGTGTAGTTCATGCCGCCCGGCGTCGAACCGTCGACGTATTCCACAGGACCCGATCCCGCTCCCGCCAGGTCACCCACGAAAACGGACGTGTTCACCGGGATGGGGTCGGTCATGGTCAAGGCATCCACGTCGGCCGCGCCCGGACCGGTATTGACCGCCGAGATGACATTCAGGACCACCGCACCCGGAATGGCCTTGGGGTTGGAAAGCAGGTTCACCGGGTCCGACTCGGTCACCGTGGTCTTGCTGACCAGGATGAGGGGAACCAGGGCCGTCACCGTGGTGACGCCGCCGAACTCCGAGGTGGATCCGCCCACCGTGGCGGTGGTGGTCAGGATGGTTCCCGTGGCCACACCGGCCGGCAGTGGGATCACGAACTGGAAACGATTGGTATTGTCCTGGCCGACCGGTACTCCGTTGACCGGCAGGGGTCCGTAGGCGCTGACCGTCCCGTCCAGGTCCTGGGCCGAACCTTCGCCCAGAGTCGTCACGAAGGTCTCCCCTTCGCCCAGACCCGACGGGTCGGCGGCCGCAATGAACACCTCGATCACCGATCCTGGCCGCGCCCATCCGCTCAAGGTGAGATTCCCACCCACGTTGAGCGCCGTTTCCAGCACCGGAAAGTTCAGCAGGCCGTTGGCGCCACCATCACCGTCGCCGTTGTCGTTCAACGTGAAAAAAGGCGCAGTCCCGCTGCGGTCATTGTCGCCACCGCCCAGCAGGTCGATCCCCACCTGGCCAGTGGCAGCCCAACCACCCAGGTTGGTGATGGTGCCGTTGTCGTGAATGGAATTCCGCGTGATCGTCACCGAGTTCGCCACCGGGGTAACCAGCACGCCCGCACCGTAGTTCTCCGCCAGCACATTGCCCTGCACCAGGCTTCCGCTTTCGGCAATCCTCACACCCGCCGTTTCGGTGCCGCCGATCGCGGCAATGCCGTTGCGGCGGATCGTGTTGTTCACCAGGGTGGCCGGTACCGAACCGCGTATGACATCCACTCCTGCACCGCCGTTTTCATGAATCAGGTTTCCCGAAACCGTGAAATTCGGGCACCCGTCCAGACTGACTCCGTTCTGGGTTCCATCGGACTGGGCGTTGGCGAAGATCTCGTTACCTTCAACCAGCCAACCGTCGGAGCCTATTCGCCCCTCGATCCCGTGCCGGTCACTGAAGCCGATCAAGTTGCCGCGCAGGGTTCCACCGGTCGCTGCGATCAAAGTGATGATGGGAACCGATCGCCAGGCGCCCGGATCGGTGAAACCAGCGGGACCCGCGCCCAGTACATTCTGTTCGATGATTGTTCCGGCACTCGTTTCGACCAGGATGTTCCCCATCACCGCGTTCCAGCTGAAACTGGAGAAGCTGTGCAGGGACAGATTGCGCACCGTCACGAGGTCGGCCTGGATGCGCAGACCGAATCGCGTCCCGTTGGAACCGACGATCTCCAGTTCAGGCCGAGCGACCGCCGCCAGCGCAACACCGCCTGCCCCCACGGATCCCCCGGTGCCCGATGTGCCGGGGTTCGAGTCGAGAATGGATACCCCGTTTGCCGAGTCATATGCGGTCCCGTCTACCGTCGTGCCCGGATCCACCAGGCCTGGAAGGTTGGAAGTCAGGGAAATCCGCCACCACTGCCCACCCCCACCCGAGGCGTTGGTCGCCACTGCCGGGACGAACCGCATGGCGTTGGCGCCGACCGCCGCGTTGGCGTTGACCAGGAACTGCCGCAGACTGCCCTGCACCACGGTGTTGTTCCCACCCAGGGTGTTGGTCACCACGTTGAAGCTGAAACCGAAATCCAGGTTGTTGGCATTTGAGGTACTGACACCGGCGCGCCCCACGTGCTGGTAGGCGTTGTTCGCCGGGTTGGTGCTGGCGGTATTGAAATTATCCGATACCCCCGGGGTCACGCCCCCGAAGCGCGGCCCCACGTCCAGAGCCGTCGTCGCCGGATCATCACCCACGGTCTGCTGGGCCCATACGTCGTTCAATCCGTAACCGCCGTTGAAACCCGCCGCGGGGCTCACGCTGCGGGAATCAACCGCCACCAGGTAGTTTTCGCCAGTTGCGTTGGTTTGGACCCTGAACCCGAAACTACCCGAGGGGTTGGTCGTTATCTGCTGCAGGAAAACGTCACCCGCATCGATCAGCCCGTTGTTGTTGGCGTCCTCATATAGACGCACGTTGACACCGCCGACCTGCAGGTCACCGGCCAACGACCCGTCGCCGATAACATCCTCGTAGATCGTACCTCTCACGTTGCGACGCCGGGCCTCGGCCGTATCGGCGGACAGGACCGACCCCGTCACCACCGCCAGCAGAAGCAACGCTTGCAGCATGTTTCGCTTGTCCATGATCATTCCCTTTGTCCTATTCATGCGGACCGCCCATGAAAGCCTTGAGAATCGTGCCGGCGGTTTCCTGGTCGAACTTCAACCGGAACCGCAGGAACGGACCCTTGGCCGTGAAATCGGCGGCCGAGAAGTCCACGTCATAGAAACCGATGATGTTGTAGCCCAGACTCATCCAGACGTTGGTCATCACGTTGAAGCCGAACGACCCGCCGGTGCTGTAGTCGAACTGTTTCGAGTGCCACGAGTGCAGGCTGCTGAACCTGAGGCCCACGTCCATCCGCGGACTGATATTCTGCCTGACCTCGCCGCCGAGCAGATCGGTGAAGGCGCGGTAACGGCGGCCGGTGATGTCATCCTGGTTGAACTTTGCCCCGTACTGCAGTGCGATCTGCGTATTGCGGCCCGAGAAGTAGGTCAGGTTCAGATGGTTGACGATGCGCCAACCCGACAGGTCCGTGGTCAGCGAGTAGCGCTCCTGGGTGATCCAGTCCAGACGTTCCAGGATCACCCAACCTTCACGGTCCGGACGCAACGCCAGACCCAGACGGATGTCGTAGTTCTTCCGCCGCGACCCGGCCTGTCCCTCGCTGCCGGTGATCCTCGCCCTGCCCGCCAGGCCCAGACCCGATCGGGGTTCGTACAGCACGTTGGGCACCACGGCCCACTTGTCGTCCAGGGCCGAGTTGCGGATCTCGAAACGCGTATTCCACTGCCAGCGTCCGGCCTGGTAACCCAGCGCCGTCGAAACCGCCGTGAACCCGTTCAGGGTGCCCGACGCCGGCGGCACGTTTTCGTTGTATCGCGGAGTGTCGAAACCCTCGGTGGCCTCGCTGTGGTCCAGACCGAAGTCCATGTTCCAGTGATCATTGACCTTCCACATCTGGCGCAAACCCAGGTTGGCGAAAGCGCGTGAGCCGTTTTCGGTGAACCGCCGTTCCCAGCTGCTGGTGACCCTTCCGCCGACCCATGGTTTGGTCTCGAAACCGAATCGGGCCCCTTGCGTGTCACCCGAGTTCCCGTGGGTCATTTCGTAACGGGACAGCAGGTTGAGGTTGTGGATGATCTCATAGTCGACGCCCAGGGTGGTCCGTGTGGGGTAATCCACGTTGCGGTCCTGACCGCCCACGGATTGTTCGTGATCAGCCAAGAACTTCAACCGTCGGTTGCGGGTGCTGATCTCCCCGCCCCCGATGATCTGGGTCGATGCGTGATCCTCCAGGGTGGTGAACCTGTCGTTCACCCAGCGCCCTCCGGCGTGCATGCTGAAGAAGGATTCACGCCACTGCAGCTTGCCTTCGATGTTCTCCCGTCGCGCCCCGTTGTCCAGGTTGTCCTGCCGCCAGGTCTGGCTCTTGAAGGTCAGACGGGAATTCATCTTCCAGTCCAGGTCCACCCCCAGCTTGCGTGTGCCCGCCTCGCTCCGGTTCTGCTGGCCCAGCCCGAAACCGACCTCGTTCTGCCGCACATAGGCCCGTCCTCCCAGGCGGCCCGCCGTGTTCTTGATCTCCGCCAGGTAGGCTTCGTGACGGCCGGTCAGGTCCGTGTCGGTGACGACGTATTCACCCTTCAGCTCGGTCTGCGGACCGAAATGGTAGCGCCCGTCCAGCCCCATCAGTTCGCCATCGCCCACGCTTTCCTCCTGGTGGATGAACGTCGTGCCCAGTTCCAGCTTGCCGCCGGCGACAGTGACCGATCCGCGACCGCCGAAGTTGTTGTAGGTACCATCGGTGCTGCGGGTCTCGTAGTCGACCACGATGAAGATCGGATTCAGGTTCTCGTCCTTGCTGGGAATGGGCTCCTTGAAGTAGAGGGAACCGCCCTGGTAGTCGATGCTGTAGTCCAGGTACCGGATCAGTTTGCGGGTGGAAATGATGATCTCGCTGCGGAACCGGTCCCGGACCTCGATGGTGATCTCCTCGGAATTGATCACCAGATCCCGGCGCGACAGGTAATACATGCCGCTGGTGCCGTCGCCGCGGATCTCGTCCCGCATGTAGCCGTGGCCGGTCTGGTTGGCGAACAGGTTCAGGCCCAGGTGTTCGGACTTCAGCTCCGACTTGATACCGTTGAAGTTCCGCGTGTAACGAGCCAGTTCATTGATCGACAGGCCCGTATTGTAGTCGCCGAACAGGGCGTAGAACTGGCGGCGTTCGATCTTGACGTAGAGCTTGCGCGAACTGGAGGCATCGAAGTCCTGTCGGGAGCCGTCTCCGTAGAGGGTGAAGTACTGGTCGGGATCGATCTCCTGGTACAAGGCGCCGGTATCCCCGTCCCAGTCCTTGCCCGTGTCGAAGGCCAGGGTCGCCAGCCACTCGCCCTTGATGGATCCCTTGGCGTAGAACGATACCCGGCCGTCGCTGTACCACTTGTCTTCCGGCGCGTTGCCGCCCAGGGGTTCCATGTGGCCGTTCAGGGTGTTGTAACCCACCGTTCCCTCGGCCAGGCCGACCAGGATCCAGTCGCGCGCCCCGGGTTCCAACCAGGTGCGGATCTCCTGCTGATGATCCTGGAAGTGGAATTGCAGGACCGTTTGGCCTGTCTTGGTGGTCGACTGCAACCGGATGAATGCCATCCCGTCGGGGCCGACCACGTAGGTGGGTCGCTGCCGCCGCATACCCGTCAGGGGATCCTTCTGGAAATCCTCGAATTCCTGTTGGGCCATGTGGGGCGCATCCACCGAAAACTCGCCGATGACGCCCTCGCGCGCGGGCTGACCTTCGCGATCAGTCAGGCGCACGGCGATCACGGGCAGGGTCTTGCCGTCCGCGACCATGGTCGACTGATCGGGCATCAAGGTGGCCAGCACCGGCGGGCTGGCGTAGTGCACCGAACGCGCCTTGCTCCACAATTCCTTGCCGGCCGCATCCAGCCCGACCGCGACAAAGAGGTTCTCCCCCTCCTTCAGGTCCACACCCGTCCAGACACTGACAGCCACGGTCCCGTCATCGCTCAGCTTGACCCCCTCGAAGTTCAGCGCCTCGACCGGCCTGCCGTCCTTGATCAGGTCGATGTGCTTGGCCGTGCTGTGCTGGATGGCGATCTTCACGCTCGGGATCGACGGCCGATGGTCCAGCGGGGGCCACACCCAGCCGTCGACCGGCTCGGCGGCGGCCAGCCAGGCCTCGTCGATGTCGGGCATCACCGACGGCGGTGCTGCCTCGGGTTTGGTTTCTTCGGTCCTGAGCCTGGCCTCGCTGGCGGTGATGCCCACGGTGGGCGCCGAGATACTCATGACGTGGATCACCGTGTCCGTGCTGGCCTGGTTGAACTTTTCAGCCGTGACCACCCGCAATTCGACCCGACGGTTGAGTTGGCGGCCCTCCCGGAATGTATTGTTCGCCACAGGCTCGTCCGGCCCCAGGCCCACCAGGGTGACCTGATGCGCCTCCAGACCCAGGGCAGCTCCCAGGTACTGTCCGATCGCCTGCGCCCGGGCCATGGACAGCACGTGGTTGTCCGCGAATTTCTTCTGGCCGCGAGGACTGATGGGTACGTTGTCCGAATGGCCGGTCACATGCATGTGCAGCACCTGCCGGGCCTTCAATAGATCCGCCAGCTTGTCCAGATCCCCGTAATAATCCTCGTGGACAACCGCGCTGAAGGACTTGAACCGTGGACGCAGAACCACGTCGGGCTTGAGGGTCAGCATCTCGTCCAGTTGCAGACCCACCGTCGTGGTGATCGGATCGGTGCGCCCGGTTTCTCCACCGGGCATGGTGTAGGCGAGCTGGGCACCGACTGGCAGATCCCGGCTTTCGCCCAGGTGGGTCAGGTCTGATTCGAAGCGCAGGACCAGGTTCGAATCGGCAACGACATCACCCAGGCGGTAGATCAGGAAGTTGTCCTGGATCTCCGGATCGCCGAACACCTCGCCGCCCAGCCGTGTACTGCCTTGCCGGTAGGCCACCCCGTCCGGCAGGATCACCGTCAGGCCCAGTTTTTCCAGTCCGACGACGGCATCGGTGATCTCCAGGCGGCAACCCAGGACCGTGCCCATCCGCGAGGTCGCCAACTGCAGCGTCACTTCCCCTTCGGGAATCGGTTCGGGGATGTAGCGCAGGTTGAAATCCGCCCGCCACAGGGTTCCGCCCTGGATATCCACGAAGCGGGAGTAGGAGCGGCCGGCCGAACGCGTATCGTCGAGACAATCCAGCGTTTCATGGCGGTCAGGCAGGGTCGCGATATCCATCTGCACCACGTGGGTTCCAGCCGGAACGCCCTCGAAATGGTAACGCCCGCCATCGTCCGTCACGCTGAAGGTTCCGTCCTCGAGGAAGATCCGGACACCCGGCACTCCGACCCGTTCTTCATCGCGGGACAGTTCGCAGTCCCCCACGACAACCCGGCCCGTGATGAATCCGGTATCACGGAAGAAAACGTCGCGGACCAGTGTCCGCACCACGGTCTGACCTGAAGCCACCCCGCCTTCGGCGTTGGCCCAGGCAGTGCTGACGACTTCGCCCGACGCGGACCCGGCGGCAACCTCGACCACGTACTGGATGCTCACCACCCCGGACATGGGGACATCGCCCAGATGGAAGGTCAGGGTCCGGCCGTCGGAAGCGATCACCGGTTCGAGGGAACCGCCCTCATCGGTGGTCACCGAACCTTGCTGGTAGGCAAATCCCGGCGGCAGCACATCGGTGATCACTGTCTGCAGCGCCATTCCGGCGCCGCGGTTCTGCAGGCGCAGGGAGTACTGGAAGAAATCCCCCTGGCTGACCATTTCGCGGCTGGCCGTCTTGGTCAGCGCGAGTTGATCCGAAGTCGGAATCGGGTCCACGGGCAGGTCAATGTGCAGGGAAGGCCCCGGATTGACGGGGAAAGGCTCGCCCCGAGAACCCGGTTCGACGATGGCGAACGGTGCTCCCGGCAGGAGTTGAAGATCGGTCGTGGGGACCGTCGAAGGAGAGGTATAGGCCAGCGGACCTTCGATATCCAGCCGGTAGTTGCCGGCAATCACGAAGGGGAAGCGGTAACCCCCCGGCGGGAAATCGTACTGATGGCCGCCGCTGTCAACGACCGTGCCGCCGGAAATGATCGTCGCCGGGAAAATGCTGGCCCCGTCGTCGCCGAACACCACGGCGGGCAGGCCGGTATTCATGTCAACCATGGTGATGGACGCCCCGTCGACCGGCTGGCCGGTTGCGCTGTCGAGAACCATGCCCGTGGGATCGATCAGGGCCGTTACCGTCACGCTGTCGGTTGGGTCGAAGGCATCCACATAGGAAGCCTCGGCGGTCAGGTCGGCCTCCACGGTGAACATCGGGTCCAGATCGCGTGGGGCGACCCCGCCTTCGGTCTGGACATAACCAACAAAATCGCCGGTGTCCGGTCCCGTTTCGGTCAGCTGCAGCATGATGATGTCGCCGACCGGCACCACCCCCAGGGTGAGGATGATCGTTTCCCGCTGGACAGGATCCAGATTCTGATCGAAATCCGTCACGCGGATGAACACCGGTTCGCCCTGGTGGATCAAGGTGCGCGGTATCAGGGGCAGTGGCTGGCTGAGATCGAGCGGTTGTACCCGGCCCACAGGCACCGGCGGGGGCATGACGATGAAGACGCCCTCGCTCGTTCCGTCGGTGCTGTAGGAAGTGGGCGCCACGTTGATCATCTCGGCGTCTTGACGATTCGGCGCATACTGGAGAAGTGTGATGGATGCCGGTGTCCGCAACTCGACAGTGACGATGGTCACCTGGTTGGACACCGTTGACAGGTTGTTCGTACCGCCCACGGAATATTGTCCCACGGCGGTGTTGTTGATGACGGTCCCAGGGACAGTCTGGGCCCGTGCGGCGATCGGCGCGGCGGCAGGTCCCGCCGCGACAAGGAAAAGCCACAAGGCGGATGCCAGTGTCCTGAACAGACGGGCGCCCGGATGTGTCTGACAGACACTTCCGGGGCGCCCGAACCTGTTCATGTTGCTAAACCAATTTGCCACTGGCAACCCGCCCGGATGACTCCAGGAACAGGACCCGATCTAGTCGATCAGGACCCGGAAGTTTTCCTGGGCGGTGGCGCCAGATCCAGCCAGGGTCGCAAAGACCACCCGGACGTCCGTTACAGCGGGATCGGTTCCATTGGGGCCGAGAACCGGAACATAGGTCCAGGTCGCCCCACTGTCATTGGAGTAGGAAACCACCGCGCCGGCAACCGGAACCGTGGTAACCGAACCGAACAGGAACGTGCTGTTGGTCGGAATAGAGTCGATGACCTCGACGGTGGTGGCCTGCGCGTTGCCGTTATTGGTCACCATGACCTGGTATCCAACCGTCGCCCCGGGGATGGCCTTCGGGTTCACGGCATTGTTGATGGGATCACTGACCACGTTGGTCGTTTTCACTGCGGTCAGAGTGGCGGTGACGACCATGTAACCGTCCCTGCTCGAGTGTGTACCGTCATATGGGGCATCCACGACTCCACCGCCGTCGGCGAACACGATCTGGACCAGGGTCGGGTCGTCGGCGTTGGCTGCGTCATCGGTGAGGATATCCCCGCCCAGGGCACCACCAGTGCCGCCGGTGGCGGTCTGGGCCATCAGATCGTAGGAAGCGACGTCGCCGTCGACCTGGGCCAACGGGATGTCGGCAACAACAAACACCGTGATGGTGACGCCGGTAGCCAGTTCATCGATGTAGGTATCGGTGTCGGCAACCGTGTAGACGTTATCGCCGTCATCGACGAACACGTTCACGTTGACCGCATCGAAGGTCTCGGACTCACCGAACGCACCCAAGGTCGAATTCAGGGCGGTCAGGGAATAATCCTGCACGGTGTTACCGTTGTTGGTCACGCTGTAGGTCAACACCTGGGCGAAAGTACCCGGGATCACGGACACGATGGCCGCATCGATGGTGGTGACCACCAGATCGACCCTGTTATCCACCAGGAAACTGGCGGTGTTACTGGTGACCTGGGCCTGCGGCGTACCACCGACGACGTAGTCGAGGGTCGCCGTGTTGCCGATCGAGGTGCCCGAAGGTGTGTTCTGGGCCAGGGCGGTCGAGGACAGACCGAACGCCAGGGCGCCGGCCAGCAGGACCATGAACAGGTTTTTCTTGCTACGGATAGACATTTTCAGCCTCCTTGCCAAAATGGCTTTGGTTTACTGCAACTGTGCCCGGAAGGACACGCTTCCTTCGGCGCCCGGCTCCAGGGAATCCTGGAAGACCCAGCGCACGTGGGTGAACTCGGACGCCTTGGCAGGGCGTGGCTGGCCCTTGGCATCCTTGACGGTCAGGTTCCGAGGCGAGTCGTAACGCGACCCGCCGTCAGCGGACATGCTGACGGAGGCCCCGTCGGGACTTTCCTCCACCTTGGTGAAGACCATGTGGTCGGGAATGGGATTGGTGATCACGACGTCGGACGCGGGTTCCGTCCCGCTGTTGACGAAGTGGATCGTGTAGATGACTTCGTCCCCGGGCACGACCTTTCCGGCCGGCACGAGTGTGGTCACCTCCTGTCCCGTCTCGCTGGTCGTGGTGATTTCCGTCAGGGCCACTGTGTTCAGTTCGACGGACGCGTTTGCTACGCCCACCAGCAACAGGACCAGAACGGTGACGATGATTGCTCTGTTCATGACTTCTTCCTCCTCTTCGGTTTAATCGATCGTGACAGTGAAAGTGATCGTTTGACCGGGCCCGTCGACGGCCACATCACCGATCGATACGGTGATGGCGCCTGGTGTCGTGCCCCCCATGTCCCCGGAATCGCCGTCCACGGCGTCGGTCACAGGGGTACTGTTCAGCATCAGGGTGCCCGGGTTGTAGGTTGTGTTCAGGGGAATGACGTCGCTGACAACGACATCGTTGGTTGTGCCCGTGCCTGTGGCGATCACGGACAGTTCATACGTGATGGTCGCGCCGGCCACTGGCTGCGATCCCCCGTAAGGATCGGCAACCACGGCGGATTTCAGAATGGCTACCTGCGCCGATAGGGCCACGATGCGGTAGGAACCCTGGCTGTCGAGGTTGCCCCCGTTTGCCCCAACCACCGCGTCGAGCCCGTTTTCACCCGCGCCGACGATGACCGTGCCGGGCGCGCCGATCCCCGTATTGGAGGCGGCGCTCAGCATGCTGGCGCCCAGCTGGCCCACCGTGGCGTTCGGCGGGATGTCGTTCAGCAGGAAAAGCAGGGTGAAAGCATCGGCGGCCAGCACCGGATCGTTGCCGCCGGGAATGTAGAGTTCGTCGATACCCGGATCGAACCGGCTGTTGCCGTTGGTATCCAGGTGGATGTTTGCCAGGACCGGATCGAAATCGTCACCGGCAAGCGTACTCTGCCCCGCAAGGGAGAATGAATCACTGCCGTTGCCGATGTTGGTCAGCCGGAAGGCCAGCGCCTGGTCCAGGATGCCGGGTGGAACCTCTACCGGGGCTGCATCCTGCCACACCAGACTGAGATCGAGCACCTCGGCCACCGAGGTGGTCACGGTGTTGCTCAGCTCGGTGTAGACCGTGCCGGTGATGGTGTAGTTGATGGTGGCCTGGCTGGTGATGTCCGTGCCGGCCGGTGTTCCGTCCGCCATAGCGCACGTCACAAACGACAGGCTGAACGCCGCCGCCAGGAGCAGGCGAGATGCCAGTCTCACGAAATCGGATCCTTCCTCCAACTGCGCGCCGGTCCTTCGGCGCGTAACCTATTTGTGGCTCTCTAGTTTTCGGGTTATTGGGAGGATTTCTTTAGGGGGTTGTGCACCCCGGGGGGATATGGGAACTTCAATGTTGTCAAATAATTAACCGATTGTACCGTTTTTTGTGTTTTGACGGCTATTTGGCCCGCCTGGTGAGGGAAAAACCATGGTCCAGGGCAGGAATTGAACTGCAGATCGGCCACACTTTTTCGCCTAAAAACCGACCCTATCCGCTTGCGCGGCGCCCAATTCGACAATTCCCACCGTCGTGAGATTGACCACCTCCTCCACGGTCGCTCCGTATTGCAGCAGATGTACCGGCAGGCGGGTGCCCATGAACATCGGCCCGATGGGCAGTGCTTCGGCCATGTAGTTGAGGGACTGCATGGCAAGATTGCCGGACTGAAGGTCCGGGAAGATCAGCACGTTCGCATCATCATTCAGATCGGTGAAGGGGAAATATCCATTGCGCAGATCACGGTCGCGGGCAATCGCCAGCTGCATCTCGCCATCGACCACCAGGTCGGGAGCCCGTTTCTTTACAATCTCGGTGGCGCGCTGGACCTTGGCCGCGAATTTATGCTCGGAGCTGCCGAAATTCGAAAAGGAGAGCATGGCCACCCGCGGTTCGACACCCAGCGACCGGCTCATCGTGGCGGCCAGAAGCGCGATCTCCGCCAGCTGTTCGGCGTCGGGATCAATGTTGACGGCGCAATCGGCCATGACCACGACTTCCTTCGGCAGCAACAGCAGGTAATGGCTGGAAATTCGGCTGATACCCGGAGCCGGTCCGATCACCTCGAGGATGGTCTGCAAGGTCTGGGTGAAATGGGTCGACAGCCCCGCAATCATCATATCCGCGTGGCCGCTGTGGACCATCATGGCGGCAAAGTAGTCACGCTGGCGCAAACGCTCCATGGCCGAGGCCCGGATGACGCCGCGCCGCTGGCGCATCCCGAAGTACTCGTCGACGTACCCTTCCAGGTCCACGGACCGCTCCGTATCGATGATTCTTGCTCCGCCCATGTCCAGGCCCAGACGTTCAATCCGCTCCCGGACCCCGTCCTCCGGTCCCAGCAGGATCGGTTCGACGATTTCCTCGTCCATCAGGATACTGCAGGCGCGGATCAGGGTATCATTGCAGCCTTCCGGGAATACCACCCGCACACCCTTGTGGCGGGCGATCATGGTCAGCTCGCGCATCTTTTCCCGGCCCGTGCCGATCCTGACCGACAGGCTTTCCTGGTAGGCGGACTTGTCTGCGGGCTTGCGGGCCACCCCTTCGCGAATGGCCTGTTCCGCGACCGCAGCGGATTCACGGACGAAGATCCGGGGATCGATGGGCTTGGGCAGGAGATACTCGGGCCCAAAGGTGAAACGCTGTCCCCCGTAGGCGCGCTCCACTTCCTCCGGAACATCTTCCCGGGCCAATTCGGCCAGGGCGCCGGCGGCGGCCAGCAACATGTCCTCGGTGATGCTCGTGGATTGCACGTCCAGGGCACCGCGGAAGATGTAGGGGAAACTCAGGACGTCCATCACCGCATTGGGATACTGACCCAGACCCGAAGCCACAATAACGTCCCGGCGGACGGACCGGGCCTCGTCGTAACCGATCTCGGGTTCGGGGGTCGCCAAGGCGAAAACGATGGGATACCGATTCATCGATCGAATCATCTCGATGTCCAGGACGCCTCCGGCCGAAGCCCCGATGAACACGTCGGCCCCTTGGAGTCCCTTGGCGAGATCGGTCAGCGGAGACGACACCGCGAATTTCCGCTGATAGTCGTCCAACCCTTCCCGGTCGGGATGAACAAGACCCTCGACGTCGTACATCAGGAGGTTCTCACCCGCGACACCCAACCGGCGCAGCAATCTCGCGCAACCGATTCCCACCGTGCCCGCGCCACACAGCACAACCCTGGCTTCCCCTACCTGCTTATCCACCAGTTCCAGGGCATTGATCAACGCCGCCACCGCGACAACGGCGGTGCTGTACAGGTTTTCGTGGAAGATGGGAATCTCCATGGCTTCCCTGAGCCGATCATAGATCTCCAGCCCCCGCGGCGCCCTGATGTCCTTGAGGTTGATGCCCCCGAACGTCGGTTCCAGCATGCGGACCGTCTCGACGAAACCATCAATGTCATCACAATTCAGTTCCAGGTCGTAGACATCGATATCCGCAAGGCGCTTGAAGAGGATCGCGATACCCTCCTGCATCGGTTTGGCCGCCAGGGGGCCGAGGTCACCGAGACCGGGGATGGCCGATCCGTCGGTCACCGCTGCAACGAGATTGCCCCTGGCTGTGTACTTGAAGACCGCGGACGGGTCCTTGGCTATCTCCTGCGAAGGAAACGTCGCCCCCGGAAGATATGCCAGCCGCAGTTCGCGGGGAGTGAGACACGACTTGGTCGCATTGACAACGATCTTGCCGGGACGACCCTTGGCGTGATAGTCGAGTGAGTCCTGTTTCCTTATCACTTCGCAGCCTCCACATTAATGGAACCGAACAAACTTCCAGCCTCATCCCGCCAGGGGATGATGATCCAGCGTTTCCCTCAGATCACCGGCATGAACACCGATGGGCCTGGCCTGGAGAAGCCAGACATTCAAACCCTCGACGGCGAACTCCAGGTCCAGGGGATATCCGTATATCCTCTCCAGTCTCAGCGCCATGGACACCAGGTCGGCCAGTTCCAGGTATTCGAGAGCC
>DAOWLV010000342.1 GCA_030643455.1 Candidatus Krumholzibacteriia bacterium
AAGGTGCCCCGCAGGACCGGAAATTTTGAAAGTCAGGATGGATCACCCAGGGCAAAGCGCAGTCCCTGGGCCAGCCCGTTGCGCCAGTTCACCCAGTTATGGCCGGCCGGCCGCGTGACCAGGCGTACGGTTGCGCCTTTTTCCGCCAGCGCGGCGGCCAAACGTTCGTTGCTGGCCAGCAACCATTCCAGCTGCCCGCAGTCCAGGTGCCAACGCAAGCGAGCCGGGTCGCCCCGGCGCACCTCTTCGAGAAAGGATTCGTTCCCCTCGAAAGGATTTTGCCGATCCATGTCCGGGGAGAACAGGAAGGCGCCGGACTGGACCACGACCTTCTGGAACAGATCGGATCTATCCCACGCCAGCTGGGCACTTAGCAGGCCCCCGAGGCTGGCTCCCCACAAGGTGCGTCGAGAGTCACATTTTACCCGGTCTTGGGCGGCGGGCAGCAATTCTTCAGTGAGAAACCTCCGGTACTCCGGATTGAACGCATACTCTACAGTTCGCTCGCTGGGTGGGACAAAGACCAGGTGGGCCGGGCCGATTTGGCCCGCCTCGAGTAGACGGTCCATCACCTGCGGCACACGGCCCCAGCCGAAAAACGCCTTGCCGTCCTGGAACAGGATGAGAGGGAGTTTGTCCTCGGCACGGCCGGCCGGAGAGTAGACAATCAGTCGGCGCCTCTGGTGCAGGATCTTTGATTCGAGCTCCATTCGCAGCACCCGCCCTCGGGGCCGGACGCCTGCGGGAACAACCCATTGATCGGGCTTGTATGCCGGACCGGTGATGTTGCTGGCGAAATCGAACCAGGGGTTTTGTCGCGGATTTTCGTTGGCCGGATCAGGACGACGAACGCCTTCGGCGTCCGAGTAGCAGTATTCGAAGTAGGCATCCTCGGGAATTTCGAAGGGAGTGATGTCTTTCACCGCCACCGGGGCGCGCTGCCAGTCGGTCAGATCGCTCTGCAGGTGGGTGGCCCAATCCGGGGGTGCCAGGTCGATACGCACGGCTCAGGTCCGCAGGGAGCGACCGGTCTTCGCGCGCAGGGTTTCCACCTTGGAGTCCAGGCGCCCGCCCGGTCCCTCGCGGTCATCGATCTTGATCTGGATCGCGATGCGACGGCAATCGGTGGCCATGGCGTCTCGGCAGCGCTTCACCACGGCCATGACCTCGTCGTATTCACCCTCGAGACAGGTTCCCATGGGGCCCAGCCTGTAGGGCAGGCCGCTGTCGTCGATGATGGCGAGATTGCGCTTCACGTATTCGCTGACGCTCTCGCCCTTGTCGGTCGGATAGAGGGAAAATTCCAACAGGACCATGACCGTACTCCTCAGTCGGCGGATTCGGACAATTTCGTCCGTTTGGCGGCCTTCTTGCGATCGTTTTCGTCGAGGAAGTCTTTGCGCAGACGCATCGACATCGGCGTGACCTCCAGGTACTCGTCGTGGTTCAGGTACTCCAGGGCCTCCTCAAGGCTCATCTTCACCGCCGGGGCGATCTTCATCTTCCGATCGCTGCCCGATGCGCGCATGTTCGACAGCTGCTTGGCCTTCTGGGCGTTGACGACAAGGTCTTCGTCCCTGCTGTATTCCCCGATGATCTGCCCGGTGTAGAGGTTGTCCCCGGGCTCGACGAAAAACACGCCACGATCCTGGAGCCCGTCCAGGGCAAAGGCCACCGCCCTGCCCGGATGCATGGAGATGATGCTGCCGTTGGTTCGTTCGGGAATCGAACCCTTGAAGTATTCGTACTGGTGGTAGCGGTGGTGCATCACGATCTGTCCGGCCGTGGCCCGCAGCATTTTGCTTCGGAAACCGATCAGGCCGCGGCTGGGAACATGGAACGTGAGAAAGGTGCGTTCTTCCTTCTGCACCATGGTGATCATCTCGCCCTTGCGGGTGGCGGCATACTCGATGACCGTGCCGGACAGGTCGTTCGGCACGTCCACGGAGAGGATCTCCACCGGTTCGGCCTTTTTGCCCCCGATCTCCTTGTAGATGACCTGGGGTTGTCCGACCATGAACTCGAAGCCTTCGCGGCGCATGTTCTCCATCAGGATCGAAAGATGCAGGATCCCACGGCCGGACACCTTGAAGCCATCGACGGCCTCTTCGACCCGCAGGGCCACATCTCGTTCGGCTTCACGGAAGAGCCGGTCGCGCACCTGGCGACTGGTGACGTACTTGCCTTCCTGGCCGTAACCGGGGCTGTCGTTGGTGCGGAAGTTCATGGAAAGGGTGGGATCATCGATCTCGATGATCTGCAGCGGATCGGGATGCTCCGCGTCCGCCAGGGTGTCTCCGATATCCACCTTATCCAGACCGACCACCGCGCAGATGTCCCCGCATTGCACCTCCTTGACCTCACGCTGCCCCAGATTGTCGAACACGAACAACTGCCGGGCCATGGTCTTGACCACGCTGCCGTCACGCTTGCACAACACAACCGGCTGTTTGACCTTCAAGGTCCCCCGCACGATACGCCCCACCCCGATGCGGCCCACGTAGTCACTGTGGTCCATGGCCGCGACCAGCATCTGCAGGGGGCCCTCCTGGACCACGGGCGCCGGTACATGGGCAATGATCATATCCAGCAGCGGGGATAGACCCTTGCGTTCGTCCTCCAGTTCGCCAACTGCCCAGCCATCCCGGCCCGCTGCGTAGACCCCGCGGAAATCCAGCTGCTCATCGGTGGCTTCCAGTTCAAGGAACAGGTTGAAGATCTCGTCCAGCACCTCATCGGGACGGGCGTTTTTGCGATCCACCTTGTTGATCACGACCACCGGCTTGAGATTCAGTTTCATGGCTTTCTGCAGCACGAAACGGGTCTGGGGCATCGGCCCCTCGAAGGCGTCAACCAGCAGCAGCACCCCGTCGGCCATCTTCAGGACACGCTCCACTTCGCCCCCGAAATCCGAATGGCCCGGAGTGTCGATCAGGTTGATGCGGGTGTCCTTGTAGGTGATGGCGAAATTCTTCGAGGTAATGGTGATGCCGCGCTCGCGCTCGAGGTCATCCGAATCCATGATCCGCTCCTGGACCGCCTGGTCCTTGCGGAACACGTCGCACTGACGGAGGATCTGGTCCACGAGAGTGGTTTTCCCGTGGTCGACGTGGGCAATGATGGCAACGTTTCTGATTTGCATTGACAGATCCTTGGCACAAGAAAAAATGGCCGGGTTGGCCGCCATAGGATAATCAACTCAGGGAAATGGGCAAATTATTGATTTTAAAACAGAAAGGTGGAACAAAAAAAGGGAGAGCATCTCAGGAAGCCCTCCCAGCGCTGATCGGACTGTTTTAGTGCGCGGTTTCTCAAAAATTAACTAAGCAAGATGTTGCACACATTAAATAGTCGATCACCATGAAATAAGTATACAGGATTTTGGGGATTCTGGCAACACCTCAGCAGGATCAATCCCGGTTCCGGGGCCACATCTGGGGAAGGTTGAATTCGTCCAGGAAACCGCCTTCGTCGGCTCTTTCCCGGTAACGCGCACCGACGATCAGATGCACGCCTCCGGGAATGATCTCGGCCTCCAGGGGGGTCATTCCCATGTCCTCGCCATCGACCTGGATCGGCACCGGCGGATCGGTGGCGATCACCACCTTGCGTGCCTGGAAATGATGGAGGCGCCGGGTCGGTTTGTAACGCCAGGTCAGCATGCGGAACAGTACGGCGATCACGTCCCACAGGGAGCGGCTGGAAACCACCGTCAGGTCGAACAGGCCGTCATGGGCGCTGGTGTTCGGGGTCACCTTGAGATTGATGTCCCCGATCTTGCCGATGTTCGACAGAAGGATGGTGTTCCCCACGAACTCGTGGATCTTCTCGTTTTCATCCTCGATGAAGATGCCGGCTTCATCCAGCTGCAGGGCATTGCGGATCCCCGCGGCGATGTAGGTGAAAATACCGAACAGGCTCTTCAGGCCGCGCGGCGAATCCTGGATCACGCGGGCAGGGTAGCCGACGGCGGCCATCAAGGGGACATGGCGGTGCAGCTGGGGAAGCTAGCCCACGTCG
>DAOWLV010000124.1 GCA_030643455.1 Candidatus Krumholzibacteriia bacterium
ATACACAGGTGGTCATACGGGCCCAGGCCTTCTACGGACCCAACCCCGATGAGCTCGAGACGGTCACCACCGCCATCACCGTGACGGTGACCCAGCTCGTGGTGACCATCGCTGATCCTGTGGATGGCGCGGACCTGATCGGCAACAAGACCCACAATTTCGCCGGCACCGCGGCCGGCATCCTGAACGGCGCGTCCCTGGATTCGGTGACGATCGACATCGGCGACGATCACTTTCTGGCCTCGGGGACCGCGAACTGGTCCGCCGTATGGGAAGCTCCCCTGCTGGACGTGGACACTACCCTGCCCCTGGCGGCCACGGTCTGGGCGGGCGGCGAAACCGCCATGATCTCCATCGATGTGAATGTGGTGCGGCCTCCGGTGGCCATCACCGAGCCCGAACCGGATGTCCTGGTGGACGGCGACACCGACGTGACCATCGCCGGTGTGACCTTCGCCGACCTGTTCACTGCGCCGGTGGACTCGGTGATCGTGGATGTTACGTATGACGAGGGTTCTGACCATCTGCCCGCCACCGGCACCGACACCTGGTCCGTGACCTGGCCCACTCCCACGGTGGAGGCCAACGTCAGGGCCGAGATCATCGCGGTGGCCTTTGCCGGAATCGAAAGCAAGGCCGATACGATCATGGTGACGGTGAAGCCTTGATGTTAGGTCAGAACCGCGTGACCACGACGGCGGAATATCTCTCCACCCGATCCAGATAAACGGACAGAGGCACCGAAACCACCGTGCCCCCTTCGTACCATCCCTCCAGATCACTGCTCGCCGCATGCACCAGCCAGGGTTTGCCGTCTTCAACGATGACGATGCCGATGTGCCCGATGACCAGGCCGTACTTGCGGCGCAACTTGCCGCCCGCCGGGTGATCGGGATCCAGCACCAGCCAGATGATGTCGCCTTCGGCCAGCTCGTCACCCACCAGGGCGGTCCCGGGAATCACCGTGAAGCTGCCGGCAGGGTATCGGGAACTGCCGGCGCTGTCAGGCGCCGCGCCGGTCAAACCGGTGGTGACGTCCTGTCCCCAGTTGCCGGAGCGGATCATGTCCAGGCTGAAGTCCAGGTGTTCGGGGCGGTCATAGTCCACGCGGCCCCGGTCGTCGACCACTGAATCCAGGGGGGCGCCGGCGAATCGCGTGCGCAGGGCCAAGACCACGGCGTCCCGGTGGTTGTCCGCCCTGGCCAGCTCGGTCACCCTATACATCAGGCTGACGCAGTCCTGCCGGTCGTCGCGGACCAGATCGCCTTCGGCCACGTAACCGCCCTCCTTCAGGCCAAACAGGTATTCCACTCCATCGGCGTCGAGGAATCGCCGGGCCCACTGTCCGATCCTGGTGGCGGTCGGAAGGTCCCTTTCCTCCGCGAGCAGCCGGTCTTCCTGTTCCACGGACATGATACGCGGTGCGGATTCCGCGCGGTCGACGGCGCGGTCGAGGGCCTGCCGGTCTTCCGGTGGGGTGCACCCGGCGGCCAGCATCATCAACATGCAGACAAGTGATAACATTTTCATCATGTGGGAAAATCTACAGTCCGGCGGGCTTTCGGTCCATCACCTACTTGCGGAACGGCCTCAAGTTCGGGATAATTGGGGCAGAGGGATCTCACACATCAATGTCGGATGACATACGGGAGAATCGATCGATGAACTGGACACTTTTCCGGAAACTGGCCGGGCCCATCCTGGGCGCCGCAGGCGGGTACGGCATCCACAAATGGATCACTTGCCAGAGCGGAGGGTGAAGCATCACCTCCAATCCCCTCCTGATGGTCCTGTTCGGGGCCGTCTTCGGGTGGGGGCTTCTCTCCGGCGGAGAGAAAAAAACCGACACCGAGGAGTTCCCCGGGAACTGAACGATCCTGACCGAAACACCGAGGTTGGAAAATGAAAAACATCTACACGTGCCCCCACTGCAAAGCGGTCCTGAATCCCAGTGTAAAAATCCTGCTGGTCATCAGTTACCGGAAGAAAAAGGGCATGATCCTGCTCAGTCCCCAACCCGGCAATTTCAAGTATATCTGCGACCATTCCGTCGAGAAGGACCTGTCCGAGGGCGACAAGATCCGGTTCTCCTGCCCCGTCTGCTCGGCCGATCTGACGTCCCGGTCCAACAGCCAGCTCGCCGAGATGCGGATGGTGGCTCCCGACCGCGAACCTCGGCGGGTGGAATTCAGCCGCATCTACGGCAAGCAGGCCACTTTCATTTTCGATGGTGAGGACGTCATTTCCTTCGGGGACGATGCCGATCACCTGGGAGAGACCAATTTTTTCGGGGCCTGATTCCCGCTGTATTGATATTGATTCCGCCTGTCATTTTTTGTCATTATTTTCCTTTGAAACAGGGAATCCACTTACTAGAGTTTTAACAACCTGATGAAGGGTATGGGCTGGTGGCCAAACTCCCATGTTATCAGTGTGTTTTAGACATATTCGACTCTCCCTTGGAGGCAGTGCGCATGCGTTCCGGAACCAGGTTCTCATTGCTTTTCCTGGCCGTTTTCCTTCTGCAGGTCCTGCCCGCGGCGGCGATTGAAGTTGTCGAGGATCACCAGGACATCGAAGGACCCTTTGTCACCGCTCCCGCCGTGACCGCGGTCTGCCTGGAATGCCACGAGGACGAAGCCCACGACTTCATGAAGACCTCCCACTGGACCTGGATGCCGATGCAGGATGTCATAGGCAAAGGCGAAGTCGCACTCGGCAAGAAAAACACCATGAACAACTTCTGCGTCGGGATCAGCTCGAACTGGGCGGCCTGCACCAGTTGCCATGCGGGATACGGATGGGAAGACGCGAATTTCGATTTTTCGAATCCGGAAAACATCGACTGCCTGGTCTGCCACGATCAGACCGGACTGTACAAGAAGTTCCCCACCGGCGCCGGCCATCCTGTCTACAAGAACCAGGAATGGGAAGGCAAGATCTGGGAACCCTTGGACCTGGCGGGCATCGCGCGCAGCGTCGGAAAAGCCAGCCGCAGGACCTGCGGAACCTGCCATTTCTACGGTGGTATGGGCAACAACGTCAAGCACGGCGATCTCGGTAAATCCCTGATCAAACCCGCCCGCGAACTCGACGTTCACATGAGCAAGGACGGCCAGGACTTCGAATGCATCGAATGCCATGACACCACGGACCACACCATCGCCGGCAACTCCATGTTCGATTCACCAGGCGGTAACAATCATCTGGAATGCGACAGCTGTCACGATGACGACCCGCACGAGAAGCGGATCCTGAACTGGCACGGTAAGTCGATTGCCTGCCAGACCTGCCATATTCCAGCCATCGCCCGCGAGAACCCCACCATGACCTGGTGGGACTGGTCCACCGCCGGCACCAAGGTCAAGAACGTGAAGGACCAGTACGGGAAAGACACTTTCAGCCCGAAAAAAGGCACCTTCCGCTGGGAAAAGAACCTGAAGCCTGCCTACACCTGGTACAACGGCGTCAGCATGCAATACCTGATCGGTTCCGCCATGAACCCCGACCAGGTCACCAACCTGAACAGGCCCCAGGGCACACGCCTGGATCCCAAGTCCAGGATCTTCCCCTTCAAGGTCATGCGCGGCAAGCAGGCCTACGACAAGCAGAACCGGATTCTGGTCGTCGCCAAGCTCCACGGCCCGACGGGTCTCTGGGAAAACGGCCACGACTGGAATGCCGCCATCACCCAGGGCATGGAAGCTGCGGGTGTCGAGTACAGCGGTGAATACGGGTTCGCCGAGACGGAGTCCTGGTGGAAGGTCAACCACATGGTCGCCCCCAAGGAAATGGCCCTCAAATGCGTGGCGTGTCATGGCGATGACGGCAGTCGCATGGATTGGCGCGCCCTCGGTTACAAAGGGGATCCCGCCAAAAAAAGTGGGGTGTCGCGTTTTCATCTTGAGGATGCTTACCACGATGTGAATTTGGATTGAGGTTTGCTCTCTTGGGGGTTCTGGGCTCAGCGCAAGGCGCCCCGGTAAACCGGGGCGCCTTGCTCATGCTGGAAGCATGATTCGCCCCTAACCCCCAAGAGAGCAAACCTCAATCCAAATTCGCATGGCGATAGGCATTCACAGGGGGAAAATGTGTTAGAATTGTAAGGGTTAATTGGAACAGGAACCTTTTTCAGCCGAAAGTACATGAAAACAATTATTGGCATTCTTTTGATTTGGTCCTGGATCCTATTGGGGGGCGCTGCTGCGGGAGTCGTGGTGGATCTTTCCGGGGAGATTGGGTATCTGGCCTATGAAGGGCAGCCGTTTCCCCACTTCAAGATGGACCAGCTGAAAAACAGACAAATTGGGCCGCCGGGAATTCTGTTCGACATCGACGGCGACGGCTACCAGGATTTCATCCGCTCCAACTACAGCTACATTTCCGCCGTCGGTTACACCAATGGCAATACCGTCACCTATTATCAGACCAATTTTCCTCCCGAGTTCTGCCGGCAAGGTGCGCCTGCCTTCAGCCTGGTCGGCGATCTGGATCTGGATGGGGACGGCCGGACCGAAGTGGTTGTCACCGGGCACACCAAGGACCAGTCGCTCTGGCGGTTCTGGATCATGGATCCCGGATCCGGGGACATCGAGGGATCCTTCGACCTCGAAGGCGGGCCGGAAGTCCGGGCCGATGGCATCTGGGACGGATCCTACCGCGTCATCGGTATGCTGGAATTCCCGGTGGACGGCAAGGACAGGACGGCCCTCGTTATCTGCGTCAACGTCGGCTTCGACCTCGAAGGGCGGGGCGTACTGGCTGTCGATCCGGTGACCGGAGAAATCCTGTGGAGATATGTGACCGGTCCCAATCCCCTCGATTATGCATGCCAGGTTGTCGATCTGGACCGGGACGGAAATCGGGAAGTGGTCTTTTTCGGCCGGGCGCCCGACAACCTGGGCGGAAGGAAGATCAACGGTTACAGCGACAACGAGTCGCGCCTGTTTGTCCTGGACCACCAGGGTGAACTTCTGTGGACCCACCGGCTCGGCGGCTGGTATGGCGGCGGTTTCATGACCATCGCCGACCTGAACGGCGACGGTTTCGAAGAAATCATCACCTCGACCCACACCACCCCCGAAGTTCGGGGCGAGGTCGTGGTCTGGTCCCACGACGGACGGAGCCTGGCTCGCCGCACCGCCGACAGCGAGTTCAGGAACGTGGTCCTGGTGCCCGGCACCGAAAGCCGTTCACCCCGCCTGGCGGTGGCGTCCAAAATCGGGGCTGTCCTGATCTTCGAATTCGCCCCGCCCGAACTCGAACTCGTCGCGGAAGTGAAAACCGGCGGGCTACCCTACATCAACTGCGTCGAGGACATCCTGCCTCCCGCCGGCGATGAGCTGGTACTTTCCACGCAGGATGGAACCACCTGGATCCTGGACCGGGAATTCCGGCCGCTGGCCCGCAGCCAGGGCGAACCCAGTGGCTGGCACACCAACATGGTTCCCTGGCGGTCGGCCCCCGACCTCGACCTGTTGCTGAACGAGTCGGGTCCGGGTTTCCCGATAGTGTTCGCCAAGGCGCCTTCACCTCCGCTCAACAAGGCCCTGATCGCGACCCTGGCGACCGTGGCCCTGTTGATCGGGACGGGTTTCCTCTTTTGGAAAAAAGGACGGGCCACCCGCCGGACCGATCCCGCCGTGATGCGGGAGGTCAGACTCAATCTTCTGGAGGATCTCGAACTGTCCAGCCACGGGGCCATCGCCCCCTTGAAGTGCCTTCGTCGGCTGACCTGGCATCTGAACGCCATGACCTCCGGCCTGGGCGACAATTCCAGCATCGAGGTGCGGCTGCGGGAAACCTGGACCGAATGCAAGGACAACGCCCTGCCCCACCTGGCGGGCATCCTGGACCGGGCGCGGCTGGCTGGCCTGGCGGGCGCCAACGTCGACTATGCCGCCCGCGCCCTGGCCAAGGTCCGCCTTCAGCTGGATGAACTGGAAAGGGAACGCTTTCTGGTTTCGTGTTTCGGGGCGGTGGCCACCGAGATGGACGCCGAAACCGCCAAGGCCGATGACGCCCTGAAGGATCTCCGCCGGGAAGTCGCGGAATTTTTCCACACGGACCTGACACCGACTGTCACCAGGATCCTGCGCGCCAACTCTCTTGCTCTCGAGGAATACTCCATTACGGTGCAGACCGGTTACCTGGCCCAGATGGCCGCCGGCAGCGAGGGTGATTCCACCTTTAAATCGAACCCGTCCGTCACCTGCCTCATCGATCCCAAGGATATGGATTTCGTGCTGGACAACCTGGTGGGCAATGCCGTGCGTTCCATGAAGGACGCCTCCAACCGGAACCTGGCGGTGACCTGGACCGTCGCCGACGGCATGGTGATGGTGGATGTTCGCGACACCGGCTGCGGCATTCCCGACGAACACCGCGACCGCATCCTGGACACGCACTTTAGCACGCGCCAGGGCGGCGGCGAAGGCCTGCCTCGATCGCGCAAGATCCTGCGCAAGTATGGAGGCGGGTTGATGGTTCTCGAAACCGCCCCCGGGCGTGGGAGCACCTTCCGGGTCACCCTGCCGGTGGCCTAGAATCAGATCTCGAAACTGTCCTTCAGGCTCGGCACGGTGACCTGGGCACCAAAGCGTTCGGTGATCCTGCCGGCCAGCGCCTCGGCCGACTTCTCTTCCCCGTGCACCACGAAAACCCTGCTTGGTTTTCTGGCGGCCGTGTCGATCCAGCGCAGGATCTCGTCCCCGTCGGCGTGGCTGCTCAAGCCCTGGATGGTCTCCACGTGGGCACCCACTTCGATATTCTGGCCGTGCATCCGCAAGGACGACGCCCCCTCCTGCAATGCCCGCCCCCGCGTGCCGACCGCCTGATATCCGGTCAATAATATCAGATTGTGATGATCGGAGAGCCGGCGCACCAGGTGGTGGATGATGCGGCCGGCGGTCATCATGCCGCTGGCTGCAATGATCACCCGCGGCCCGTCCATGTTGTTCAGTTCCTTCGATTCGTGCACCGTGCGGTGAAGCCGGACCTTGAAGGGGAACAGCCGGTTGCGCCCGTCCAGGGTGATTTCCTTGTCCAGGTTGCAATCATAAAGATGACGCGAGTAGATGGCCGTCGCGTCGATTGCCATGGGACTGTCGATGTGGATGGGAACCTCTTCCAGGTCGCCGCCGATCATCAGGTCGCGCAAAATCAGCGTCACCAGCTGCGTCCGGCCGACCGCGAAACTCGGCACCAACACCACGCCTTTCTTGTGGATGACACGCTTGAACTCCTCGCGGATCTGGTCCAGCACCGGTTCGGTCTCGTGGCGGCGATTGCCGTAGGTCGATTCCACGATCAACACGTCGCAGTCGGGCAGGGGTTCGGGGTCGCTGTGCAGGGGGACGTCGTAACGTCCCACGTCGCCGCTGAAGACGACGGTGACCTCGTCGGGATGGACACTTCCGTGCATGTCCTGGGTGATGCGGAACTCCACGAAGGCGGCCCCCAGAATATGCCCGGAGTTGACCAGGCGGAACCTGATGCGTGACGAAAGCTTGACCCAGCGATTGTATTTCGCGGGCTGCAGGAGCTTGAGCGCCTGCAGGGCGTGAACCGACGTGTACAGCGGCTCGGCCGGATGGTGCTTGGAAAAGCCCTTCTTGTTGGCGTACGCCGCGTCTTCCTCCTGGATATGGGCCGAGTCCATGAGCATCAGTTCGACCAGTTCCGCCGTGGCCGGCGTGCAATGGATGCCGCCCTGGAAACCGTACTGCATCAGGCGCGGCACGTAGCCGGTGTGGTCGATGTGGGAGTGGGTCAACACCACGTGGTCCAGGAAGCCTGGTTCGAAACCCGGATCCTCCCAGTTCAGCAGGCGCAGTTTTTTCAGACCCTGGAACAGGCCGCAGTCGACCAGGACACGCTGGCCGCCGGCTTCCAGAAGATGGCGGCTGCCGGTCACTGTGCGGGCGGCTCCGTGGAAAGTCAGTTTCATGATTTCATCCCGCCGGTTGGAGATTTTCGAACCATCATTCTAAAGCAACACCCCCCACACCTCAAGGGCGCGGGGGGCGTTTCAAAAC
>DAOWLV010000129.1 GCA_030643455.1 Candidatus Krumholzibacteriia bacterium
CAATGCGCGCTGATGGACGGGCAGGAAAGTATCATCATCCTGCCAGATGCGCGGTCCAATCTTCACCACCCCTTGTGCCCTTTTCTCCAATCCCGCCACGCAGCGCAGCAGTGTCGATTTTCCACAGCCCGAAGGACCAAACACGGCAGTGATTCCCGTCGCGGGCAGATTCAGATCAACATCCAGACGGAAACCGGGATCACCGTTGGCGGCGACACCCCGGTCCAGGCGGCATTTGATTTTAAGACTCATGGGCGCACCACCGGGAAGCGCCGGTTGAGAAAATGGACGGCAAGAAGAAGCAAAAACGAAAAGACCAGCAGTCCGCCCGACAAAAGATGAGCCCGTCCGTAGTCCAGGGTCTCGACGTGATTGTAGATGGCGATGGACAGCACCTGGGTTCGGCCGGGGATGTTGCCGCCGATCATCAGCACCACGCCGAATTCACCGAGGGTATGGGCAAAACCCAGAGTGGCCGCGGTCAAAAATCCCCGTTGGGCAAGGGGGACGGCCACGGTGAAAAACCTGTCGCGGGGAGAGGCGCCAAGGGTGGCGGCGGCTTCGAGGGGAGCGTGACCCGTGGCCATGAAGGCATCCCGGATAGGTTGGACCACAAAGGGCAGCGAGTAGATCACCGAACCGATCACCAGGCCGGTGAACGTGAAAGCCAGGGGACGTCCGCCGGCGGCGGTCATCAGGCGGCCAAGTGGACCGTCGGGACCAAGAAGCAACAGCAGGTAGAATCCAAGAACGGTCGGCGGCAGGACCAGGGGCAACGAGACCAGGGCATCGACAACCGGCCTGACCCGGCGCCGCGTCATGGCCAGCCACCACGCCACGGGCGTACCGAGCACCAGCAGGACCAGCGTGCTGACGGCCGCCAGTTTCAGCGTGATGCCCAGTGCGGTCAGGTCTTCGGGAGCGAGCATCAATCCTCCGGTACGGTGTACCCGTAGGTTTTGATGATGAGGCGGGCCTGGGGGCCCCGCACGAAATCCATCAGCTTTTGGGCGGCGTCGTTCTCCGCGGCGGAAAGCATGAGAACCGCCTGTTGTTCGATGAGGTCGTGAAGATCGGCGTCGATGGCCCACCAGCTGCCGGGTGAATCTTCCGAGACCGTTAATTGGGATTGAGCGACAAAGCCCAACTGCGCGTTCCCGGTGGCCACGAACTGCCAGGTCTGCCCGATGCTCTGCCCCATGACCAACCGTGGTTCCAGTTCATCCCAGATTCCAAGGGATGTCAGGGTCTGCTTTGCCGCTAGACCGTAGGGGGCCAGTCGCGGGTTGGCAATGGCCAGATGGCGATATTCCGGGGATTTCAGGACCTCGATGATGCTAGCCGAGCTGTCCGGATCCGCTCGGGGCATCCACAAAACCAGCCCGCCAATCGCGTAGGTGAACCGCGAACCCGACACCGTCAGTCCGTCGGCCTCCAGCCGGGCGGGTCGTTCGGAGTCGGCGGCGAAAAAGACATCGAAGGGTGCGCCGGCGGTGATCTGCGCAAAATGTTTGCCGGTGGAACCGCGGCTGATGATCAACTCGTGGCCGGTGGATTCTGCGAAGGCCGTCCCCAGTTGCTCCAGACAGTCGGCAAAGTTGGTGGCCACCGCCACGTGGACCTGATCCGGAAAGGCGACGCCGGGCAGGCCAATCAGTGTTGCAAAAATAAGGGACAGAAATATCCGCGTGCCCGGAATCCGGTTCATCTGGATCGTTTCCTTTTTCGGATCAGCCACTGGACCACTAGCAATATTCCCGATGTGGCCAGGAACCACGCCACCACCGAGCTGTCGATCAGCAATGGATGGTTGAAATCATCCCGCTCACTGTAGTTCATGATCGGCGATCCAGTCTTCGCCACGCACTTTTTCAATGGGCAGAATGCTCATGACAAAACCGCCACTGATCCACAACACGACCTGGGTGCCCATCAAAAGACCGAGCCCCTGGTGGATGGAACGCGGGAGACGGGAAATTTTCATGGACACAGGTCTTTCGCGGGGAGAAATTCCGGGTGGCATTGTATGCGGGAAAGTGAAACACTGAACGGTCTCAAAGTCAATGATCCCGGCGGATCCGCAGGCGGACAAGCCGGTGGGAGTTACTGGAAAAGTGAATCTATCCGATATACTGATGTTGTTGGCTTCGGCCCAGGGTCTTTTTTTGGGGGTCCTGATCCTCCACAAATACCGGGGGCTCCTGGCCAACCGTTTTCTGACGGCTCTGTTGTTCCTGCAATCCGGACTCCTGCTGGAAATGTCATTGCAGAATGTTACTGCCCTGGGCGATAGGCCCCGGTTGGTGATGTTCATCATCGGCGTCGCTTTCCTGGCCGGCCCCCTGCATTACCTGTACGCCAAATACCTGACCCGTCCGGGGGAGAAGCCAGTCCGCCTCGACATCCTGCATTTTGTCCCCTTTCTGATATACGAAGCCCTGGTCCTTTTCCTGTACCATCCCACCGCCGACATGACCCGAATCGGTGCGGACCCGATGGTTCAGGCCGCCTGGACTAAAAGTTTTGGTTATTTCCATCTGGTTGTGGTGATCCAGTACGGTTCCTATCTGGTGTGGACCCAGCTTATCCTCCAGGAGTATGGGCGGAGGGTGCGAACCGTCTTTTCCACCCTGGAAAAAGTCAAACTCACCTGGCTTCGAAATATCACCTGGCTGGCGATGTGTATTGTGGTGGTATACGCCCTGGAGTACGCCCTTCTGCTCATGGGGATCGGAACCGGAAATTATTTCGCTTTCAGTTCGGTCCTGTTGGCCTTGAATGTCTACGCCATGGGATATCTGGGGCTGTTGAAATCCGAGGTCCTGGACAGCGACACCCTGCGGGATACCCTGCGTGGGGTGGGCGGGACCCTGGCGGCCGCCAGCGATCCGTCCCCGGTCGCCAAATACGACAAATCAGGCCTGGGGCAGGATGACTTGGCCCTGTATCAATCCAAACTCCTGACCGTCATGACTGAGCAATCCCCACAAACCGAAAGTGGTCTGACGCTCGACCAACTCGCCGCAATGGTGGGGTTGTCGGCCCACAACCTGTCCGAGGTCATCAACAGGGGTCTTGATCAGAATTTTTTCGATTTCGTGAATGGATACCGGGTTCAAAAGGTACAGGAAGATCTGGTGGACCCGAAAAAAGCCCATTTGACGGTACTTGCCCTGGCCCTCGACGCGGGTTTTGCCAGCAAATCCACTTTCAACGCTATCTTCAAGAAACACACCGGATTGACTCCCACAGCCTGGCGGAAACAACACTCCGATTCTTAAATTCCAGGTCCGAACCGATGGGTTCGGACCATAAAGACGCCTGAATTTGTCCGGTCCCGTGGGTCCGGTCGTTTTCGTGTTGTAGATCCCTCATCTTTCCCTCAACAAGCGCCCCCCGTGGGGTTCATTGATTTCGCTCACACCAGGAGGAAACGGATATGAAGAAGATTACCCTTTTACTGGTCACGGTCGTGTTCTGTTTGTCGGCCGCGCCGGTTCTCGCCCAAACCCATTGGCTGGGTGTCCATGGCAGCGCGGTATTGCCGACTGGGGACCTGGAAGAGATTGCCATCAGCGGTGGCGGCGGTGGCTTCCTGTGGGATTTCGCCTTTTCAAAAGCATTTCAGACACGGGTCGACGTGGGCTGGATGCAGTTCAGCAGCAAGGACCACGGTGGTGACCTCTCCAGCAAGGCCCGGGTGATTCCCGCGCGTGTCGGCCTCCACTGGAAATTTGGTCCCAGCGACGGGGTCAAGTTCTACCTCGGCGCCATGGTGGGGGCCTACATGCAGGAAATCACCGGCAATGACATTGACTCGGAGGAGGAGACCTTCTTCGGCTTCTCGCCGGTCGTGGGCATGTTCATTCCCGTCGGATCGAAGGGCAACGAAATCGAACTCAACGTTTCGTACGACAACTACACCGACAACAAATCGTCCGACGAGAAGGATCTGGACATGGGATTCGTGCGGCTGGGCGTGGGTTTCCGCTTCGGAATCTAAGACAGGAACACCGGGCCCCCGAGGGAGGGAATGACATGAAAAAATCAGCCCCCGGGGGCCTGTGGTCCCGGCACGCCCGATACCTTCGGCGTACTTGTTCGGGAAGAAGCGGTTTCCCAATGACTCGGGGAACGAATTCAAGGGAGATGAAAATGATTGCAGCGCGTCTGTGGAGCGGCCTGATCGGCGCCGTACTGATCTTTTTTGTCGGCTGGCACTGGCACATTGCCGGAGCAATCTGGCTGTCGACGATCCTGCTGGTTCGGTACTTCCGCGCCAACGACACATGGGCATGGACCCTCCCTGTTCTGGCCGCGATGACCCTGTTCCGTTTCCTGGGAATTTACGGCGGCTGGGACATGCCGTTTCATATGAATCTGGGGTTCAGTGTTCTGGTCCTTGTGCCTCTGTATACGGCTCTTTACGTGGACCGTTGGTATGCTCGAACCGGCCGCAAATTCGGCGCATTGCTGATGTTCCCCCTGGTGTATACCACGGGGGATTTCCTGCTCGGATTTTCCCCCATCGGAACTGTTTTCTCCCCGGCGGTCGGACAGTTCCCATGGCCTGCCCTGGCCCAAACGGTATCCCTGACGGGTCTCTGGGGCCTGACCTTCCTGATCATGCTTACCGCCACAACGGTCAACCACATTTGGGAAAACGGATTCGACCTGCGAAAGGCGGGCCGTCCGGCCATGGTTTTGGCGGGGCTGTTTGCCGTTCTTCTGGCCTACGGAAACGGAAAAACTTTATTGACCCGGCCAGATGGCGGGACAGTTCGTATTGTGGGAATCACTGAATCCCATCAAAGCGATTATTGGGAAATCACGGATGCCAACACGCCCCGTGAAAGCAAGATCGACTACGTGGTGGAAATGAAATCCATGAACAATCGGCTGTTCGAGCAGAGCAGTGAGGCCGCCTTGTTCGGGGCCGAGATTGTCTTCTGGTCGGAGGGTAATGCCGTCATGTTCGAGGACGACGAAGAGGCCTTCCTCGAGCGTGCGAGCACCTTCGCCAAGGATCACGGCATTTACTTTGCTCCCACATCATTGGTGCTTCGTTATGACCGCCAGAAGAACGACAACCTGGTGCACCTCTTCGGGCCCGACGGGCAGTTGTTGTTCCGTTACGAAAAGTCCATCTCCTGGTATCCCACGGATTCCGACGGAATCGTTCCGGCAGTCGAAACACCCTGGGGCACATTGTCGGCGGTGATCTGCTTCGACCTGGACTTCCCCCGACTCCTGCGGCAGGCATATGAAAAAGATGTCGACATCCTGCTGGTGCCCGGCTACGACACGGAATTCATCAGTCCCTATCACATACGAATCGGCTTGCTGCGGGGTGTGGAGTATGGCTTTTCGGTTTTCCGCCAGGCCAACGAGTCCACATCCATCGCGGCGGATTACAACGGCAATATCCTGGCTTCCCAAAGCTATTTCAACACCGACAGCAGGATGATGGTTGCCGATGTCCCCGTAAAGGGGATCTCGACGGTTTATGGAGCAGTCGGAGACTGGTTTGTCATCCTGGTGTGGTTGGGGTTGGCCCTGGCCGTGGTTCTGACCATCCGGGATACCCGCAACTCCGTTAGTGGCTGATTTTTGTTAGTGCGTTGCAGGATAGTTTGAACATGGTAGTCTTCGCCGGTACGCGGCGGGTTCCGAGGAGGGTTTGGATGTTTGAGATTGGATTAAAGGACTGGTTATCAGGGCGCCGAATCACCCTGGCAGCTATTGTCCTGGTCCTTTTGTGTTCGGCAGCTGCCTTCGCCCAGGATTCCGCCACCACCGAAAAACTGGATGAAGAACTGGCCGCCGCCGCATCCCCCGACACGGTGGAAATCCCCAAGGGCAGTACGGTGATCCTGCCGGTCATCGGCTACACTCCGGACACCAGCCTGATGCTTGGCGCGGCTGCCATCAGGTTTTTCTATCTCGACGAACCGGGCCTGGAAACCCGCCCTTCGACTTTTTCACCGACCTTCATCTACACCCTGAAAAGCCAGATCATGGTTTTCATGGGTACTGACCTGAACTGGGATGAAGGACGTTCCCACGCAGGGATATTCCCCAACTACATCAAGTTTCCGGACCAGTACTACGGCATCGGCAGGGATGTCAGCCTTGACGACCAGGAAGACTACACTCCCGAACAGATCAACCTGGAATTGAAATATGACCGGGAGATCCTGGGTCATCTCAGGCCAGGTCTGTATTACCGTGTCCAGCGTCATCGGCTGATCAAGGTGGATCCTGACGGGGAACTGGCCAGCGGTTCGGTCGACGGGGTCGAAAATTCCCTTGTCTCCCTGCCGGGGTTAAGTCTGGCCTGGGATACACGGGACAACCTGTGGTCCCCCTCGCGCGGTTTGAACCTGCAGGTGATTGCAAGGACATCCAGCGGAACCTTCGGCAGTGATTACGATTTCAACCAGTTCATTACCGATTTTCGGGGTTATCTCACCCTGGGTAAAAATTCGGTACTTGCCGGCCAGTTGTTGGGTACCGGCGTGGATGGCGACCCTCCCTTTTTCTCCCTTCCACTCCTGGGTGGGGAAGAGGGTTTGCGCGGCTACCGGGGTGGATTGTTTCGCGACAAGACCCGCGCTCTGGGCCGCCTCGAGTACCGGCGTGACCGGATCATGGGACGGTTCGGCGGCGTGTTGTTCGCCGGGATAGGCGATGTGGCGCCCGCCGTGGGCAAGCTGACCCTGGCGGGAAACCTGTGGTCGGCCGGCTTCGGAGTTCGTTACCTCTGGGATGAGGCCGAAAAATTGAAGATCCGTCTGGATTTCGGGTGGGGAAACGGGGACTCAGGATTTTACCTGACACTGGGTGAAGCGTTCTAGATCGAAGGTGTATGGGATGAAATTCCCGATTGTATTTGCTCTTTTGATGACCGCAGCGGCGGCCCTGGCCCAAACCGGATCCGCGGACCGTCTGTGGGGCCTCTACAAGGAGGGCCGTTTCGAGGATGTGGTCCGCGAGGGCAAGGTGGAGCTGGCCACTGGAACACCAACGGCGCAATTGAACCTGGCGGTGGGCAGGGCCCTGGTGGACCTGGGTAAATTTGGAGAGGGGTTGCCATACCTGGAGCAGGCGGCCCGGGGTGATCCCGCAAAGACCTGGATCTACGCCTGGGCCCAAGGATACCTGGGCACCGGCCAATATCGCCTCGGCAACTTCCAGAAGGCGCGGGCCGCGCTCATCAAGGCGCGCGATTGCGCAGCCACACCGAATGCGACCCGCTACGCGGTGAACAACCTCAGGATCCTGGGCCTGGCCGAGTCCTACGATGACTGGACGACTTTCACGACGGAACACTTCGCCTTCCACTATTCATCCAAACTGGCCGGTTTCGATGGGGTGACCTTCGCCCGCACCCATGAGGCGGCCTATTCAAAAATTACAGCATGGTTCAGGGGAGGGCCGACCACACCCATCCGGTTTTTCGTCTGGAGGGACAAGGACGAAGCCCTGATCGCCAGTATGCCGCCCCTGGGTTTCGCCCGGCCGGAGTTGAACCTCGTTCATGCACGGGCAGAACAGACCGTCGGCCATGAGATGACCCACGTGATATCCCATCACGCCATGCATGCCGAACATGTGACCGGCCTGATCAACGAGGGTATTTCGGTCTACCATGACCAGACCGGACGCGACCAGTTGGCCCTGGCCCGGGAAGCGCTCGCAGATGCGCCGGAGTTATCGATTCAGGTCGAGTTGGCCGCCCTCTGGGAGGATTGGAGCCTGCTGCCGGTGGACGTTTCATATCCGGTCGGCGGAGCTTGGGTGAAGGTGCTGATCGACAAGGGCGGTAAGGAGAAGTTCCTGGAATTCTACCGGGATCAGCGGCTGGCCAACGCACGCCAGGTGTACGGGTCGGATCTGCAGGAGTGGATGGATGAATTTTCCGCTG
>DAOWLV010000176.1 GCA_030643455.1 Candidatus Krumholzibacteriia bacterium
CTACCGGTATCAGCTGTATTGAATGATATGACAATCCCCCGGATCGGCTACCCTCCCTGCCACTTAAGATCATATCATAACTGAGATTTACTTACAAGAAATAAAAAACCGCCCGTTTGGGCACATCATTTGGTACCTATTTTGTTGCTAACGGGTGGCAGCAGGTCAGGCTGGTTGGCCACCATCATCACTTGCCTTCATAACTCCTTCCCGGTAAACTACTTCTCGTCCACCAGCCTCGACTTACCACGGTAAGGACCCTGTCCATGAACGACAAGGCGTTGCGCCCCCGGCGAAATCGGATGCAGAAAACGGGCCTCCTCCTGGGACCGTTCCTGTTCCTGACGACGATCCTCTTTTTGGACCTCGCCCCGAACAACCCCCAGACCACCCGCATGGCCGCCGTGGCCATTCTCATGGCCGTGTGGTGGATCACCGACGCCATCCCCCTGTACGCGACCGCACTGCTGCCCATGGTCCTGTACCCGCTGCTGGGCATTCTGGACGGCAGGACGACGGCGCCGATCTACATCAACAGCACCATCTTTCTTTTTCTGGGCGGCTTTCTGATAGCCCTGGCCATGGAAAAATGGGGCCTGCACAAACGCATCGCCCTGTTCATCATCCGGAGGGTCGGCGGCGGGCCATCGCGCATCATCCTGGGATTCATGATCGCCGCGGCCTTCCTTTCCATGTGGATCTCCAACACGGCTACGGCCATCATGATGGTGCCCATCGGCATGGCCATCGTCCTGCAGATGGAATCGCGCTTCGGGCGCCGTGAAACCCACCATTTCACCCTGGGCCTGATGCTGGGAATCGCTTATGGCTGCAGCATCGGCGGCATGGCGACCCTGGTCGGGACACCGCCCAACCTGGCCTTTGCCCGCATTTTCGAGATCTCTTTTCCGCAGGCCGAACCCATCGCCTTCGGTTCCTGGTTCGTCATGGCTCTACCGATCTCGACGGTGATGCTGGTCGTGGTCTGGCTGGTGCTGACCCGGGTTTTCTTCAGGGTGCCCAGACACCTGACGCTTGACCGGGCCATCGTCGACCGGGAATACGCGGAGCTGGGCCCGCCCAGTTACGAAGAGCGAATCGTGATGGCGATCTTTTCCCTGACGGCCCTGCTCTGGGTTTTTCGGAGACCTTTGCACCTGGGCTCGGTAACGATTCCCGGGTGGTCGCAACTGATGGCCCATCCCGAAATGATTGATGACGGAACCGTCGCCCTGTTCATGGCGCTGCTGCTGTTCTTGATCCCCACTCGCAGCGACGATGCCGACAACCCCACCATCATGGACACGGGCGGGATCATGAGATTGCCCTGGGGAATCGTCCTGCTCTTCGGTGGTGGATTCGCGCTGGCCAAGGGATTCCAGGTCAGTGGCCTGTCCGAACTGATCGGCAGCAGTTTCGGCGCGCTCGCCGGAGTCCATCCGCTGGGGATGGTCGGGCTCGTCTGCCTGACCCTGACCTTCCTGACCGAGGTGACTTCCAACACGGCGACCACCCAGATGATCCTTCCCATACTCGCGTCGTTGTCATTGGACATGCAGGTCAATCCGTTGATGATGATGATTCCGGCCACCCTGTCTGCCAGCTGCGCCTTCATGATGCCGGTCGCCACCCCGCCCAATGCCATCGTCTTCGGCAGCGGGCGCATTCGCATCCACGAAATGGCCCGCGTGGGCATCGTTATCAACCTGGTGGGCGTGGTGCTGATCGCCACCCTGTTCTATGTCCTGGGTCCGGCGGTGTTGGGTATCGACCTGGTGTCGGTCCCCGACTGGGCGGTGCAGGCCGGGCCCGAGAGCTGGAACCCGTAATACATAGTATTTAAATATGTTAAACAACGAATAAGCACTTTCATTTTTGGTTTTCACAAGCCTGAATGATATTGATTTCAAAATCAATTGTATTAGATTTTTATTGTCTATAGTGGTCAACACCTGGACGATAATGATCTCCCTCCCCGTGCTTGGCCATTTCCTTGAATACACCTGATGGAGGATTTCCATGGATCGTTACCAAATCGTCGTGATAGGCGGAGGTCCCGCCGGCATTACGCTCGCGAAAATATTGGGCAAGAGAAAAAGCATGGCGGTTGTGCGCCCCGAGAACTTCAGCATGGTCTACTGCGCCATGCCCTATGTGGTCGAGGGGATCCTGCCCATCGAAAAGACTTTCAAGAAAGATGAACTCGTGATTGATGCCGGCGCTGAACTCATCCGTTCCGCCGCCCGGAAAATCGACTTTGACAACAAGGTCGTCCATCTCGAGAACTCCACCGACATCGGATACGACAAGATCATTCTCGCCACCGGCGCCGTCCCGTTCATACCGCCGATCCCCGGCGTCGAACTGGATGGTGTGCTGGGCTTCAAAACGGAAGAGGACATGCGGGCCATCAACCGCATGGTCGAAAACGGTGCGACTGGCGCAGTGGTTGTCGGGGCCGGCGCAATCGGCGTGGAGCTGGCCCAGGCCCTCAGTAACAAGGGGCTGGATGTGCACCTGGTGGACATGTTCGATTCGATCATGCCCAACATGGCCGACCCGGAAATGGTCCAGGAGGCGCATGTCGAATTGGAAGCTTCCGGTCTCACCATGCATCTGGGCTCAAAGGTGGTCGAGGTGAAAGGCGAGGGTTTCGTCTCCGACGTTCTTCTCGAGAATGGCGAAACGATTCATTTCGGCAGAGACGAGGAGACCGGGGCTGATGAATGCCCGGGTATCGTCGTATTCGCGGCGGGGATGAAGCCGGTTGTTTCCCTGGTCGAGGGCAGCCGGGTGAAAACTGGACGTGATGGCATCGTGGTCAACGACAGGATGGAAACATCCGTCCCTGACGTGTACGCCGTCGGCGACTGCATTCAATTCACCAGCGGGATCACGGGCGAGGTCATCTCGGGAAAATTGGCGACCAACGCCGTACCGATGTCCAAGATCCTCGGCTTCAACCTTCTCGGCCAGGACCGCCGTTACAAGGGTTACTACAACGGCGCCGCAACGAAAATCGGCAAGTATTTCATCGGCGGGACGGGGATGTCCGAGAGAAACGCCCGTCAGGCGGGGATCGACGTCGTCACGGGCGACAGTGAAGTGACGACGAAATTCCCGATCATGCCCGGAGCCAAGAAGCTGCGCCTGAAGCTGGTCGCGAACCGGTCCACTCGGAAGGTCATCGGCGCTCAAATAGCCAGCGAAGAACCGGTAACGGACAAGATCGATCTGCTGACATTTGCCATCCAGAAAGAGACCGAGGTATCGGAGTTGACGACGTTGAGCTACGCGGCCCAACCCTATCAATCCTACTTCCCGGCCGCGAATCTCGTGGTGATGGCCGCGGAAAAGATCCTGACGAAACTGGAACACGAATAGACCCAGCAAGAATTCGGGCTTCCCCCGGAAGGAGAAAACGATGAAAAGACTAATATTGGGACTGGCGGTCCTCCTCATGGCAACGACTGGATTCGTTGCTCACTCCACTGCGGCGATTTCCCTGTACCAGGAAGCCGGGGCAAGCGATTACACGGTAAAACTCTTTGGTTTCACCCAGCTTGACATACGGACCCGAAACCAAAGCAATGGAAACGAAGGTTTGTATTTTCAGGCCCAGAGAATCCGTCTGGGGGCTTCGTATTTCCACAAGAACGTAATCGGGTTTTTTCTGGTCGATTTCAATCAGCCCCACGACAACAGGGATGCCGGGTTGCCACGGGTGATCAAGGACGCGTTCACGGGTTATCGTTTCAGCGATGCGGCATTCGTGCGTCTGGGCATGATCAAGACACCAAGCGGCATGACGTTCACGACCCACAGCTTCAACCTTGATATTGCCGAAAGGAACCACCTGGACAAGGGACTCGTGCTGGAGCGCGATATGGGGATCATGGTGAGCGGACGGCAGATCGGCTTTGGCGACAGCCCCCGTTCCATGAGCGGAATCGAGGTCGGCCACGAGCAGCATGGAGGCAATGGATTCGGCTATGACGTGGGCGTGTTCAATCCTGCCGGTCGCAGTGACGCGGTCGTCTGGGACGAAAGCCTCAAGGGAGATGCCCTGGCCTATGCGGGCCGCCTGCACTTCGATCGCGGTTGGCCGATCCATATCGAAGCCTCATACGGGATCTCCGAACAGGCGGGCGGTGCCCCCGATACGACGACGGGAATCAAATACGAGGATTATTCGGTGTTCACATCGGGGATCAATTCCCTGTTGATGGACAAAAAACTCAATTTCAAGGCGGAATATCTCGTCGGGCAGAATATCCGGGGCGTCGACAGCTGGGATCAGTCCACCTTCTCGTTCATGGCCGGTTACATGGTGGCGCCTACTCTCGAAGGTGTCATCAAGGTCTATGTAGCAAACGCCGAAAATGCCGGTGTGGAAACGTCTCTGACCAACACCTATTTCGGCGTGAATTTTTTCCTGGATCCCCTGAAGCTCGGTGACCCCTACCTTCTGCAGAGGCATCGTATCCAGCTGAACTACGTTCTTGTCTCTGGGGATGGGGAAGGCTCCGAACAGCCATTCAACGGGCTCGGCGGACACAGGGACGATACCTGGATCCTGCAGTGGCAATATGCGTTCTAATCGGTGACTTGGGTTGAAATTCTGTTTAACCCGGATGATCCATGAATAATCCGGGTTAAGCCAAAAAATATATTGCCGATTTGCACATATGTGCTTAACATTATATCAAACCTGAAGGGAAGTCCGGATGCCAAGACCCAAGAAAAAACGGTCCATCCACCGTCCGCCTTTGCCCCCCGAATTCAAGCCCACCGGAATCAGGGCAAGCGAATTACAGCCGCTGGAATTGGCCCTGGATGAATTCGAAGCCATTCGTTTGGCTGACTTTCTGGGTTTGGATCATGCGGAATCCGCCGAAAACATGGAAATTTCACGATCCACGTTTTCCCGCCTGGTGGAAAAAGCCAGGTACAAGATCGGCCTGTTTTTAACCGAAGGCAGGCATTTGCGGATCGAGGGGGGCGAAATTCACTTCCAGAAGAACCTGATCCGCTGCCAGCGATGCGGACATATGTTCAATATGACCTTTGACGCGGACCTGAATCGATGTCCCAGCTGCGGCTCGTCGAATCTCATCGACCTGGCTGGAGGGTATGGACACGGGAACTGCTGCCAGAGGCATCACAATCGTCACAGGAGGTAGAGAAATGCCTAGAGGAGACAAAAGAGGCCCCAACGGAATGGGCCCCATGACCGGCCGAGGATTGGGTTACTGCGCCGGGTACGATGCGCCGGGATTCGTGTCGGACGCTCCCCCGCGAGGCGGAGCAGGTTACGGCCGGGGATATGGTTTCGGGCGGCGCGGAGGAATGGGATCCGGACCGGGGTTCGGATTTGGAAGAGGCCGGGGCTTCGGCCACGGTTGGGGATTTCGTAATTATCCCGTACCGGGATTCGATGTTGACCCGACCTACGATCCGGACGATCACCGACCCGATCTCGTCGCTGAACTGGCGTCACTGAAGGAACAGGTCAAGGCCCTTGAGGAACGGCTCGCCGGGTCCAAGGACAAAGACTAGAACCTGAAATTCTTCACGATAGCAACAGAAACGGGGGCATCATGCCTGGTGGTAGAGGAATGGGTGGCGGCGGCGGCGGCGGCGGTGGCGGCGGCGGCGGCGGTGGCGGCGGCGGCGGCGGTGGAATGGGCTCTTCAGGCGGCGGCCGGGGCCGGAATAAAGGTGGAGCGTTCGGGGCCGGCGGCTTTTGTGTATGCGCGGGGTGCGGTAAGAAAATTCCCCACGAGCGTGGCGTCAAGTGCACCGAACTGAAATGTCCCGAATGTGGGCGGACCATGGTGCGCGAGGAACTGCTTAACAGGAAAAAGCAGTGAAGGTCGCCATCGCCAGCGGCAAAGGAGGCACGGGCAAGACGACCCTGGCCACCAATCTCGCCTCTTATATGGCCGAAACGGAATCTGTTGTTCTGGCCGATCTGGATGTGGAGGAACCCAACTCGGGTCTCTTCGTTCAGGGCGATCTTTTCCATCAGGAGACCAAGTACAAGATGATCCCGGAGTGGAACAGTAAAACCTGTTCCCACTCCGGCAACTGCCAGGCCGTCTGCAACTTCAACGCAATCCTGTCCCTGCCCGACAGTGTGATGGTCTTTCCGGAGCTATGTCACGGTTGTTACGCCTGCTCGGAATTGTGCCCCACGAATTCGCTGCCCATGAGACCCAAACCGATGGGTGAATTGAAACACTTTCAGGCCGGTGATCTCGATTTCATCGAAAGCAGGCTGATGATCGGGGAGGAACAGGCCGTCCCCTTGATCAAACAGACCCTGGACTATATCGCCGCCGGTTTCCCGGTGGACGTCGTCAAGATCCTGGATTCCCCGCCGGGCACGTCCTGCCCCGTGATCGAGGCCACCAAGGACGCCGACCTGGTCATTCTGGTGACCGAACCGACGCCGTTCGGGCTGCACGATCTAAAGATCGCCGTTGAGACCGTCAGGCAGCTGGGCAAGGAATTCACGGTGGTTCTCAACCGTTTCGGGATCGGGGACGACGGCGTGATCCGCTATTGCGAGGACGAGGGTATCGATCTGATCGCGTGCATCCCCAACAGCAGGGCGATCGCCGAAATTTATGCCGCCGGGCGGCTCATCTACCCTGAAGTCCCCGATGTCAAGCGCGCCGTGGAAACCATCGCCGACTTTATCCTCCGCAACCGGAAAGGACGGTAGCCATGAAGGAAATCGTCATCATTTCCGGCAAGGGAGGCACGGGAAAGACATCGATCACCGCGTCTTTC
>DAOWLV010000055.1 GCA_030643455.1 Candidatus Krumholzibacteriia bacterium
GAAGGATCTGCTGCCGATTCTCGAGAAGATCGCCCAGATGGGACGTCCCCTGTTGATCATCGCGGAGGACATCGAAGGCGAAGCCCTGGCCACCCTGGTGGTGAACAAGCTTCGCGGCACCCTGAACATCGCCGCGGTGAAAGCCCCCGGTTTTGGTGATCGCCGCAAGCAGATGCTCGAGGACATCGCCGTTCTCACCGGCGGACGGGTCATGAGCGAAGACGCCGGCCTCAAGCTGGAGAACACGACCACGGCTGATCTTGGCCAGTGCTCGAAGGTTTCCATCGACAAGGACAACACCACCCTCGTGGGCGGCAAAGGCAAGGGTGCGGACGTCAAGTCGCGCATCGGCCAGATCCGCACCCAGATCGAGGACACCACCAGCGATTACGACCGGGAGAAGCTCCAGGAGCGCCTGGCCAAGCTGGCCGGCGGAGTGGCTGTCATCCGTGTCGGCGCCACCACCGAGATGGAGATGAAAGAGAAGAAGCACCGTGTGGAGGACGCCCTGAGTGCCACCCGCGCCGCGGTGGAAGAAGGTATCGTGGTCGGTGGCGGGGTTGCCCTGCTGAAGGCTGCCAAGGCCATCGCCGCATTGGATCTCACCGGTGAAGAGGCCGTCGGCCGCGACATCGTGATGCGGTCGGTCGAGGAGCCCGTGCGAATGATCGCCGAAAACGCCGGTATCGAAGGTTCACTGGTTGTCGCGCGCCTGCGGAACGAGAAGAAGAACATCGGCTTCAACGCTGCCACCATGGAGTACGAAGACCTGATGGCCGCCGGCATCATCGATCCGGCCAAGGTGACCCGCAGCGCGATTCAGAACGCGGCCTCCATTGCGGCCATGCTGCTGACGACCGAAGCCTGCGTGACCGACGAGCCCGAAAAGGACGCTCCTGCCATGCCCGACATGGGCGGCATGGGTGGCATGGGTGGCATGGGCGGCATGATGTAGCCTTCCAGCAAGGCTTTGTCTCCGATCACCTGTGGCCCGGCCCAGTCCGGTACCTCAAACAAAAGCCCCTCTCCGTCCCAGGACGGGGAGGGGTCTTTTTGGTAGCGGAAAAATCACACCTGGCTGTGCATCCTGGCCCGGCCTCCTGTCTGGGCGCCGATCAGTGCGAGGGTGACCGTCTCCAGCATGCATTCCGGTTTCATGCGGTCCGAATTGAGGATCAGGTCGAAGTTTTCCGTCGTGTTCGGATCCACCTTGAAGACCTTGCGAAGGAAGTCCTCGCGGTTGCGATCCGTCTCTTCCAGCACGGCCCGGCCTTCTGCCCGGCTCAGTCCCGTCCGATCCATGACCCTGGACAGTCGGTGAGCCCAGGATGCAACCACGCGGATGCGAAGGGTGGCCTGGTCCCCAAGGATCAGGTGTGCGCCGCGGCCGAGGAAGATGACATCGCCACCGGCTGCGATTTTGGTCACGATGTTGACCAGAGAGGTGTGGTACTCGTCCTTCATGAATATCCGGCGGTTCAACACACCCTTGATCCACAGTTCCGCCTGGTTGATCGTGTTTTCATCCAGTTGCGCGACCACGGACTTTTCCAGGTTGCGGTCGCGGGCGATCCTTTCCACCAGGGATTGATCCTGCAGGGAGAGGCTGAGCCTGTCGGCAAGGTTGACCGCCAAGGTGCGTCCTCCGCTGCCGGCCATTCTGGATATGGTGATGACCGGCCCGCGCTCGGTGGGACCGTCTTCCTCTTCGTCCTTGAGGAATTCTCGGAATCGATTCCAGTGGTTGATTTGGCGCTGGATGAGTTTTTCAGTGATTGCCAGCGACATTAGGCTCCCCCTTATGTTTCCCATGGTGGGACCGGCGCCTGGTCAGAAGAGGAAACGAGAACCGATCCTCTTTCGCCCATACGTTAAATAAAAACGACTTTTCAACAAGACCCGCAAGGCCGTGACCTGAAACACATCCGGGCACAGGGGCTTTGACCGCCCCATCTCCATGCCCTAGACTTCGCCCATGAGAATTCTCCACATCGGAAAATATTACCCGCCTTTCCTCGGAGGGATGGAGACCGTCCTGTGGAACCTGACCGAAGGGCTCCTGGACAGGTCCTGTGAAGTGACCGTCCTGACTGCCGGCGACGGGCCGCTGGACCGCCAGGAAACCGTGGTGGGTCCCGGGTCGGGTCGAAAGGGCCGACTGGTCAGGGCTTCGGTGTACGGCCACCTCAATTCTCAACCCCTGACCCTGACCTTGATGGGTCTGATCCGCCGGGAAATCGCCCTGTTGAATCCGGATCTGGTCCATCTTCACCTTCCCAATCCGCTGGCCGCTGCCGCCTGGCTTGGCCTTGCGGCCGGCCGGTCCCCGGATTCACCACCCCTTGCCGTCTGGTACCACGCCGACATCACGAGGCAGCGTGTGGGGCGATTCCTGGTGCGCCCCATCGTGAACAGGTGCCTCAAACAGGCCGTGGGGATCAGTGTCTCCTCGGAGACCTTGGCATCACAGTCACCGGTCCTGGCACCCTGGCAGGATAAAGTGGGGGTGATTCCCTTCGGGATCGATCCGGCCCCGTGGAACCGGATCACCCCGACCCTGGACGGTCCCTTCCTTTTCGTGGGTCGTCTTGTACCCTACAAGGGTCTTGATGTCCTTCTGGAGGCCCTGGTCCGGGTCCCGGAAGCCGGGCTCGTCATCGTTGGGGATGGTCCATTGGAATCCCGGCTCGTCGAGCAGGCGGCCCGATCCGGAATCGCCGGGAGGGTTGTATTTGCGGGTCCCATGGACCAGGCCGGGGTGGCCAAGCACTTGACCAGGGCCCGCGCCCTTGTTCTGCCGAGCGTGGACGCCAGTGAAACCTTCGGGTTGGTTCAGCTGGAAGCCATGGCGGCTGGAGTTCCGGTCATCGCCTCCGATCTTGCCACCGGTGTGCGGGAGGTGGGAGAGTCCGGCCGGACCTGCCTGCTGGTTCCCCCTGGTGATGTGGGGGCTCTGGCAGGCGCCATGACCCGCCTGCTCGAAGATCCCGCCTTGGCGGGAGAATTGGGGGCCGCCGGGCGCCGGCGATTCCAGGAACGTTTCACTCGTGGGACGATGATTGATCGGTTGCTGGAGTGGTACTCCAGCCTCGTTACCAACAATCCGGGAGAAGCTCCGTGACCTTCGGTTTCGTCGATCCCTGGCACCAGTTTCTACCGCGTGAGGCCGGGCATGTGATCAGCCTGATGGGGTCCGGTGGCAAGACCTCCCTTCTGCAGGTCTTTGCCGACCTCTACCGGGAAATCGGCTTGCCGGTGGTTCTGACCACCACGACCAGGAGCGAACCCTTGTCCGGCATGGAAGCGTTGGCTGTCACGGAGTTGGACAAGGTGGACAGGGACAGGTTGCCTGACGTGTTTTTTCTGCATGGCGGACTGACCACTGCCGGGAAATGGGACGGCCTGCCTTCGGAGACCGTGGACGAACTGGGCCGCCTGTTCCCGGATCGCATTGTTCTGGCGGAAGTGGACGGGGCAGCCAAGTTGCCCGTCAAACTGCATCGCGAGGGTGAACCGGTCTGGCCCGGGCGCACCTCTTTGGCGATCGTGGTGATGGGGACCACGGCGGTCGGGTCCCGGGCCGGAGATATCCTGCATCGTTTCGGCCAGGTGGATTGGGCCCCGTTGGCCGACCTGAAGACCTGGACCGTCTGGGAATGGGACCACGCCCTGACCCTGCTGCTGGAGCCGGGGGGCTATCTGTCCCAGGTGCCGGATGGGGTCCCCTGTGTGCTTGCCTTGACCGGGATGGGGGAGCAGTCGGACAGCATCGGACTTTTTGCATTCGTGGGGCAGGCCATGGAAAACTCCCGGCTGTCCCTGACGATGTTCTGCGATCTAGAAGGAGATCAACCCGTCATCCGCACCGCCTACAACGAAGAAGGTGACCCGGCGTGACCTCCGCAGGTGCCAGTAATCCGCGACGGGACAGGGTCGTGATCATGGCCCGGGGCCTGAGTGTCCGGATGGGGGTCCCCAAGGGTTTGCTGCGCCTGTCGCCTACTGGACCGGCCTTCGTGCGGATCATTGCAGATCTCTATCTGAACGCAGGGCTACCCGTGGACGTGGTGACCCGCGAGGAAACCGCCGAGGTCTACCGCAGTGAATTGGCCGCGGGTGATGAAATACGTATCCTTCTGGCGGAGGCGGGAGGGGACACGGCCCTGACGCTCGTGTGCGCCTGGCGGTCATGCCTGGCTGAAGGGCTTCCCTGTTCCCATTTCTGGGCCCACCCCGTGGATCTGCCGCTGGTGACCGCGGCCACCGTCGACAGAATGATGGATCTCTCACAAAGGAATCCCGACCGGATCATCCGGCCGGTGCGGCAGGGGAAACCGGGGCATCCGGTCATCCTGCCCCGTGATGTCCTGGAGGTTCTTGATCAACAGGAACTTTGGCAGGGGGGGCCCCTGAGGGATTTCCTGTCCCATGGAGAAGAGCAGGGATTGTTTGCCGGACCGGTGACGACCGAGTTGGAGGATGCGGGGATCATCAGGGATTTCGACCGGCCTGAAGATTTTCCTTTGGACCCGTCTTCGGAACAGAAGAGAGGTGCGTCATGAATCAAGATCATCGTCTGACCGTGGATGAGGGAGATATCTACCGCCGCCTGACGGAGATGGTGGAGCGGGGCCAGAGTGGAGTGCTGGCCACGGTGATCCGTACCCGCAAGTCCACTCCCCGCCATGAGGGGAGCAAGATGATCATCCTGCCCGACGGTTCGGTGGTCGGAAGCGTGGGTGGGGGAGCGGCCGAGGCCCGGGTGATCGAAGAGGCCCGGGAGGTATTCCTGGACGGGCGTCCCCGCTGCCTGCCACTGGATCTGACTGGCGACGTTGGTGTCTGCGGCGGACACATGGAAATTTTCCTCGAACCGGTCACCCGGGCCGACCCCTTCATCGTCATCGGGGCAGGACACGTCGGGCGTGCCCTGGTCGAAGTTGGCCGGACCCTGCCTTTCCGTTTCACCCTCATCGACGATCGGCCAGGCCTGATTGCCGACCTGGAGGGGTTGTCGGGGGTTCGCCTGCTCGAGGCTTCTGCGGCCGACCTCGCAACATCGCTGGAAGTTCCTACGCGCGGCGCCCTATTGATTGCCAGCCGAAATCATGAACTCGATGGGGATTATCTGGGAGCTGTCCTGGAGGCCGAGCGTGCAGCAGGCCGGGAATTCGTCTTCCTCGGGGCCCTGGCCAGCCGGACCAAGGCCGCGATGCTGCGCAAACGTTTTGCCGGTGAAAACTGGCGTCGCGAACGGATTGCCCGGATGCAATATCCCGTCGGGTTGGATATCGGAGCCGAAACTCCTGCGGAAATTGCCCTGAGTGTTTTGGCGGAAGCTCTGGCGGTCATCAGGGAAGTGCCTCAGCTCGAGGATGAGGATGGATTGCCGCTGGGTGTGCGTCTGCACCGGAGGCGCCAATGAGTCAGACGGGCAACATCTGGATCCAAGGTGCGGGCGAACTGGCTTCCGGGGTGGCCGTTCGTCTGGTACGCAGCGGGTATCGGGTCGTATTGGCGGAAACCGCCAGGCCGTTGGCTGTCCGGCGCCTGGTTTCCTTCAGCGAGGCTGTCTATGCGGGCCGGACCATGGTGGAGGATATTCCGGGCGATCTGGTAGAAACTTCCGCCGTCACCTTTGCCGCCGGCCGCATCGAGGTGGTCGTTGACCCCGGTGGATCAATCCTTCGGGACGTGGAGGCCGACGCGGTCGTGGATGCCCGCATGACAAAAAAGCCACCGAAGCCTCTGCCAGTCGGGACGGCTCCGGTGATCGGTCTTGGACCAGGGTTCACCTGTGGTCGTGATGCCGATCTCATCATTGAGACCCATCGGGAGGCTCGTCTAGGGGCGGTCATCACCACCGGGACCGCGGCGCCGGATACGGGGGTGGCCGGCCTGGTGGGCGGCCAGACCGGTCTGCGTGTGCTCCGTGCCCCGGCGGCGGGTTGTTTGGCCCCCCTTTTTGAAATTGGCGATCTCGTTCAGGAGGGGATGGTTCTGGGCCATATTGGTGGGATTCCGCTGGTCAGCGGGTTGACCGGTATGATCCGGGGCCTGGTACACCCCAAGGCGGAACTTTCGCCCGGCGCCAAGGTTGGAGATGTGGATCCCCGGGGTCGGGCAATTGATCCCTCCCAGGTAAGTGACAAGGCAATGGCTGTGGGCGGTGGGGTGCTGGAGGCTCTTCTCAGGCTGAACGTCCTGCCGGTCAACAGATGACAATTGCCGCGGTTTTCAGCCTCCGCGGGACGGAAATTGACAGGATGAGGGGCCGTCTATTAACTTGATGCAGGTCCCCGTAACGGTCCGGGGTTTTTTGTTGCCCTCCTGTTGCCCACTAATGTACCCGTATCGGAGGTTTCTCCCGTGCTCCTGACGAGGAATTCCAGCTCCACCCGCCATGCCCTGGGTGCGGCCATTGTCCTGATCGGAATCATCACTTCTTCGATGGCCTTGGCGGAATGTGCGCCCGGCCAGATGCAGGAAGCCAACAACGCCTACAGATCTGCCCAGGAATTCCTGGTCAACCGCCAGTGGGACACGGCCATCGCCCGCTTGCAGTCCATCGTCCAGGTTTGTCCTGAACACGTGGAAGCGACACGGGGCCTCGGCACCTCCATGATGGGCAAAGGGCAGTTTGCCGGAGCCGTTCCCTACTTCAAGCGGGTCATCGAACTGAGAGGCGAGAAGGCCGAGGCCGGGGATTATGCCAATCTGGGCAAGGCGCACGCCAAGCAGAAGCAGTACAAGGAAGCGCGTGCCGAATACATGAAAGCCCAAAAGCTGGCTCCGGATGATTGCGGAGTGCTCTACAATCTCGGGGCGATGCACAACGCCGCCAAGTTCTATTCCCAGTCCGTCGAAGTTCTGGAACACGCCCTGGAGGCCTGCCCGGCCATCAGTGAGCCGGTGCTCAAGCTGTTGACCAAATCGGCGGAAAAAGCGGCTGCCCAGCAGAAGGCCAACGGTAACAACGAACGGGCTGCCTACTTCACGGGCCTGGCCCAGAAGTACGGGGGACAGGCCGGCGGGTCCACAACCTACGACATGGTCAAGAAGAAGATGAAGGATAAGGATTACCAGGGTGCGGTGACCCTGTTGAATCAAATGCTGGCGAAGGATCCCAGCCACACCGGGGGGTTGTTGACCCTGGCCCGTGCCCAGGACCAGTTGAAGAACCGGTCGGCGAGCATTGCCGCCTATCAAAAATACCTGGCGGTCAAGCCCAATGACGAAAACGCCACCGCTGCCATGTTGCAGGTGATGGTCGAGAATGATCAGTGCTCGCTCGCCAAGTCCGAAGCAGCGAGTGCGGCACGCAAGTTCGAGGCCAAGGGACGGGAGGCGCTGGCTCCGATCATGTATTCCTGGGGCCTGGCCCTGGAGTGCACCGGCGAGTTCGAAGTTGCCCGGGACAAGTTCATGCAGTGCGCCAGCAGCGGGCATGCTCGTTACGCATCCTACGGCGCCCGGCAGGTGGAGCGCATGGAGGGCCTGAAAGCCCGTGAAGACGCAGAAAAGAAAAAAGCCGCCCAGGGAGGATGACGGGGGTGGATGAACCCCTTTCCTTGTGCGATATTGGTCCCGCGGATCGGTTGGTCGATCCGCGGGATTTTTTTCACATCAATCTTTGACCGGGAGTCCGTGTCCGTGGGCCGTCTCGACAAGTTGCCGCCATACCTGTTTTCCGCCATCGACGCGGCCAAGGAAAAGGCCCGCGCCGCCGGGGTATCGGTGGTCGATCTGGGCGTCGGCGATCCCGATCGTCCCACGCCCCGGGCCCTGGTGGAGGTCATGGCCCGGGCCGTTGCCGAACCGGATTTTCACCGTTACCCTGCCCAGAGAGGTGATTCAGGTCTGAAACAGGCCATCGCCCTCTGGCTGGCCAGACGGCATGGGGTCCAGGTCGATCCCGTCCGGCAGGTTCTGGTTCTGGTCGGCAGCAAGGAGGGGCTCGGTCACCTGCCGTTGACCTGCGTGGAGGAAGGGGACAATGTCCTGGTTCCGGATCTGGGGTATCCGGTCTACGGGCAGGCGACCATCCTGGCTGGCGGCGAGCCGCGAACCTTCAGCCTGAGGCCGGAATTGGGTTTTCTGCCCGATCTGGATGAACTGGCCCGTCTCATGGACAACCGGACACGGCTGTTGTTCCTGAACTACCCCAACAATCCCACCGGAGCGGTGGCCGGTCAGGATTTCTGGCGGCAGCTGGTCAAACTTTGCAGGGATTGGAACGTAATCCTGGTCAACGACGCAGCGTACCTCGAGGTCACCCTGGATGGCAGCCGGCCGGGAAGTCTGCTCCAGGCCGCCGATCCGGCGGGCGATCGGGTGATCGAACTTCACAGCCTGTCCAAGATGTTCAACATGACCGGTTGGCGCATCGCCTTCGCCGCCGGACATCCCGAGGTCATCGGGGATCTGGCCCGGGTCAAGGAGAGCATCGACAGCGGCGTTTTTTCTGCCGTCCAGGCCACGGCGGCCCATGCCCTGGGCGAAAACTTTGGCGATCTGTTGGACTCGGTCATGTCCGCTTATCCACAGAGGCGCCGGATCATGGTCGAGGCCCTGACCAGCGCGGGGTTCGAGGTTTTCGACGCCGCGGCCACATTCTACGTGTGGTGCCGTGTGCCGGGGAACGAATCCTCGGTGGATTTCTGCGGGCGGGCCCTGGAGGAAATCGGTGTGGTGATCACACCTGGACCGGGATTTGGACCGGGAGGTGAGGGCTGGTTCCGGATCAGCCTGACCGCCAGCGACGAGGATGTGGCCGAGGGCGCCCGCCGGATTGGAGCCTGGCGATGATGGACAAGGTGAGTCTGCACGGAATCGATGTCTACGCCCATCACGGTGTTCATCCCGCCGAGCGGGAACTCGGGCAGCGCTTCGTCATCGACGTGGACCTGTGGACCGATTGCGCCCCGGCGGCGGACTCCGATTCCCTGAATCAGGCGCTCGACTACACCGCCGTTCACGCCTGCATAAATGAAACCACCGCGGGCACCTCGTTCCAGCTGATCGAAGCCCTGGCCGGTCATCTGTGCCGGGCCCTGCTGGGAAGTTTTCCCGTGGACAAGGTGCTGGTCACGGTGCAGAAACCCAATCCACCCATTCCGAACTTTCTCGGTCGCGCGGCCGTGACCCTGGTCCGGGATCGGACCTGGTTCGATGCCGGGCGGGGGGGGGCACAGTGACGCCACCTGTGGCCAGGATCATTTCTCCCCTGCCGGAGGTCGTCTATCTGGGATTGGGGACGAACTTGGGTGACCGGGTCGATCACCTGGAACAGGCCCTGTTCGCCCTGGCCACCCACCCGGAAATCGAGGTGACCGCGGTCAGCCGGGTTTACGAGACGGAATACGTGGGACCGGGCAGCCAGGATCCCTATCTCAACGCCTGCGTCGAACTGCGCACCCGCCTGCGCCCCCTTGTCCTTCTGGCCGTTCTCAAGGGAACGGAACAAAGACAGGGCAGGCAGCCGGGTGGTCACATGCAACCGAGGCCCATCGATCTGGACATCCTGATGTACGGGAAGCGGGTGATGACCGGACCGGGACTGACGCTCCCGCATCTCATGATCCGCGAAAGGGCCTTCGTGCTGGAGCCACTGACCGATTGGCGCCCCAGGAAAAATTTCCAGATTCAGGGGAGACAATCGCTTCGGCATGTGCGAAAATAAGGCGTAAGTCAGGGCCGTGGATCAAGGCCCGGATGGATGTCGATTTGGGCAATGCTTTGCCGGACAATAACAAGGAGGGTTGGCGTGCTGCCCTGGCGGTACATAGTCGTTGAAGGAGTCATCGGCGTCGGCAAGACAAGCCTGACCAAACTGCTGGCCACCCGGACCAGCGGCAGGCTCAACCTGGAAGTGGTGGAGGAAAATCCCTTTCTGACCCAGTTCTACCAGGACCGGTCGGCCTATGCCTTCCAGACCCAGATCTTTTTTCTGCTCAGCCGTTATCGCCAGCAGCAGAACCTGTTCCAGCACGACATGTTCAGTGCGACCCTCATATCCGACTACCTGTTCGCCAAGGACCGGATTTTCGCCAACCTGAATTTGAGTGATGACGAACTGGTCCTCTACAACCAGCTGGCCACAATTCTGGAGCAGCGGGTCCTGAAACCCGATCTGGTCATCTATCTCCAGGCCAGGACTTCGGTACTTCTGCAGCGGATCCGGTGGCGCGGCCGCAGCTTCGAACAGGACATGGACGAGGGTTACCTCAATGCGCTCAATGCCGCCTATAGTTATTTTTTCCATCACTACAAGGATTCACCCCTGCTGGTGGTGAACACCGACAATCTGGATTTCGTGAACGTGCCCGGTGATTTCGATCTTCTGTTCGACCAGATCACCGAAAAATTCAACGGCACCCGGTATTTTGCTCCCGATTCGGGCCCCGAATAATACCGGGACCGACCATGAAAGGCATCACCATGGAGAGGAAGGGCAAGACCCTGACCATGAGCGTTTTTGCCCGGCGGAAAAGCCAGCGCAAAACAATCGTTCTCTTGACCGCCTACGATCTGACCAGTGCCCTGATCGCTTCGGCCGGCGGCGTTGACGCCATCCTGGTCGGGGATTCGGTCGGCATGGTCGTTCTGGGATATGAAAACACCCTGCCGGTGACCATCGACGACATGGTCCATCATTGCCGGGCGGTATGCCGGGCCCGGCCGGGCGTGCCGGTCATCGCCGACATGCCTTACGGCAGCTTCCACGTCTCGGCGGCCGAAACGGTGCGGCACGGACTGCGCCTGGTGAAGGAAGCGGGAGCCAGCGCCGTGAAGGTCGAAGGTGGGCGTATTCGGGCCGAAGCCATCAAGGCCCTGCTGGACGCCGAGATTCCCGTGATGGGGCATCTTGGTCTGAC
>DAOWLV010000363.1 GCA_030643455.1 Candidatus Krumholzibacteriia bacterium
CCTGGGGCCGTCCCGCCGCCCAGTAGGACTGCTGCAGCGCGGGTGCGACATAGAACATATCGAGTTCGGATTTGTCGTCGCTGATGCGATATGTGCCTTTTTTCCATTCCATGGATTTTCTCCTGCTGATCCGGCCGACCGGTTCCCTCCTGTCGGCATGCTGCTGGGGGTTCGACTAGAATTCGGCCATTTTCGGGGCCCGCGGGAAGGGGATGACGTCCCGGATATTCTTGATTCCCGTGACGTAGTTCACGGCCCGGTCGAAACCCAGTCCGAAACCCGCGTGGGGCACCGTACCGTATTTCCTCAGGTCACGGTACCACCAGTACTCCTCCTTCTCCAGCCCCATTTCCTCGATGCGGGCGTCCAGGACTTCGAGGCGCTCCTCGCGCTGGCTGCCGCCGATGATCTCGCCGATGCCCGGCGCCAGGACATCCATCGCCGCCACGGTCTTGCCGTCGTCGTTCAGACGCATGTAAAAGGCCTTGATGTCCTTGGGATAGTTCATCACCACGACGGGGCGCTTGCACAGCTCCTCGCACAGGTATCGTTCGTGCTCGGACTGAAGGTCCATGCCCCACTTGACGGGGAACTCGAATTTCTTCCTGGCCTTTTCCAGGGCCTTGATCGCGTCGGTGTAATCCATGCGCTCGAAGCTGGTGGTGACGAACTTCTCCAGCCGCGTGACGGCTTCGGTTTCGATGTGCTGGGCGAAAAACGCCATGTCGTCGGCACGTTCGTCCAGGGTGGCCGTGAAGATGTACCGCAGGTAGTCCTCGGCCAGATCGGCGTCGTCGTTCAGGTCTGCAAACGCGATCTCCGGCTCGATCATCCAGAACTCGGACAGGTGCCTGCTGGTGTTCGAGTTTTCCGCGCGAAAGGTCGGCCCGAAGGTGTAGACACGGGTCAGGGCATTGCTGAAACACTCCACGTTGAGCTGGCCGCTGACGGTCAGAAAGGTTTCTCGACCGAAAAAATCCTCACTGAAATCGATCCCGCCATCGGCATTGCGCGGCGGGTTGGCCAGATCCAGGGTGGAAATACGGAACGCTTCGCCGGCGCCTTCGGCGTCACTGGTGGTGATGATCGGCGTGTGGATCCAGTAGAAGGAATTTTCGTGGAAGAACCTGTGCGTCGCCTGCGCCAGACAGTTTCGCACCCGCGCCACTGCGCCAAAGGTGTTCGTCCGCGGCCTGAGGTGGGCCACCTCGCGCAGGAACTCGAAACTGTGCCGCTTGGGCTGCACTGGATAAGATTCGGGGTCCTCGACCCAACCCACCACCTCGATGGTGGCGGCCTGAATCTCCACCTTTTGCCCCTTGCCCTGGGATTCGACCAGTTCACCGGTGCAGATCACCGCGCAACCGGCGCTTAATTTCTGGATCTCGTCGGCATAGTTGGGCAAATCGCTCTGGGCCACCACCTGAATGGGGTCGAAGCAGGTGCCGTCATGAACCTGGATGAAACTCAGGCCGGCCTTCGAGTCGCGCCGCGTGCGCACCCAGCCCTTGATGGTGACCTGGTCGCCCACCGGCACTTCGCCGAATAGCAGTGAGGATATTTTCTGATCGGACATGGTCGTTCCTTCTTGAAGACGGGTTTTTCCTGCCAGGGAAGGAGGTATGATAGCACCAGGATCAGGACCGGACAACCGCCGGGCAGGCTTCATTACCTGAAACTGGGGACAAACTGTCTGAAATGGGCTATCATGGTCCCTTGAACATCCCGGGCAAACACCAATGTCGGGCGATTTCGAAGAGCCAGGACCGTCCGTCAGGAGAGACGATGGAACAGCCTCAGCGGCCCCCACAACGATCCGGGCTGGAAATCACCTCGGAAATCTTCGTCTTTGAAGATCCCGCCCGCATCAACCGAACACTGAACCGGTTGTTCTGGGCTTTTTTCCTGGGATCCCTTTCCATCATCATCCTGTCCATCATCATCGCCTGGCACATGGCCTTCAAGCTGTCCCTGGGATCGGCAATCACCTTTGGATTCGTCATCCTCGTCCATCGGCGCGGACATCCCCGGGCGGCCAGCCTGCTTGCCCTGGCGGCAATAGTCTTTTTTTCCCTGGCCGGGGTGGTCACCGGGGACGGAATCCACGACGCCGCCATAGTCATCCTTCCCGTCATCATTGCCCTGGGCAGCCTCGTGCTGGGCAAGGAACTCTTCTACGGGCTGACCGGTCTGGTCCTTGCAGCCATCGTGTCCATCGGCATCCTGGAATCCCGGGGGATCATCACCAACAGATACAACGGGCTCTGGGAGACCGGAGACATCGCCATCCTGTTCCTGATCACCCTGGGGACCGCGGTGATCATGCGCCTGCTGACGGTGGGGATGAAGGACAACCTGATCCGCGCCCACACCAGCGAACGTAATTACCGCGAGATATTCAACACCTCCAGCGACGCCATCTTCATTCTCGACGCGGCCACCGGGGTCATTCTGGACGTGAACGACCGGATGCTCGAGATTTTCGGTTTCGACCGTAAGGAACTGGTGGGGACTTCCTTCGAGGGCACGATGACCGGGATTCCCCCTTACACCCTCGAACATGCCCGGGCACACATGAAAAGGGCTGTCGCAGAAGGGCCTCAGGTGTTCGAATGGATGGCCCGCCGCCAAAGCGGTGAACATTTCTGGGTCGAGGTATCCCTTCGCAGGACGGAAATCGGCGGCATGGACCGGATCCTGGCGGTGGTCCGCGACATAGATGACCGCAAGCGCATGGAAGAGCAGCTGCACCAGTCCGAGAAGCTCCAGGCGGTCGGGACGCTGGCCGGCGGGGTGGCCCACGATTTCAACAACCAGTTGACGGGCATCATCGGCTGGACGGAGATGATCCAGGACAAGCTCGGCGGCGATTCGGGCCTGGATACCGCCGCAGCCAACATCCTCACTGCCGCCCAGCGCGCCTCGGACTTGACCGCACAGCTGCTCGCCTTCGCCCGCAAAGGCAAGTTCGAGTCCAAACCCGTGGATCTCCATGTCCTGATCCACGAAGTCACACAGCTGTTGACCCACACCATCGACAAGCGGATTTCCATCGAGAGGCGGCTGGAAGCTGGAGCACCATATACGACAGGCGATCCCTCCCAGCTCCAGAATGCCCTGCTCAACCTCGGGGTGAACGCGCGGGACGCCATGCCCGAGGGCGGCCAGCTTGTCTTCACCACCCGAAATCTGGACCTTCCCGAGGACAAGAAAACCTGTCACCACTGGAATCTGGAACCAGGGCCCTACGTCGAGATTTCCGTGAAGGACACTGGCGAAGGCATGGAAGAAAAGACATTGAAATCCATTTTCGAACCATTTTTTACCACCAAAAAAGCCACCAAGGGCACGGGATTGGGCCTGGCGGCGGTCTACGGTACGGTCAGCAACCACAACGGGTGCATCGATGTCACCAGCACTCCTGGCTCCGGCTCCACATTTCGGATCCGCCTGCCCCTGGGCCCCAAGCCGACAACCTCGTCACCGACGGAGGAATCGCCCCGGGAGCACCGCTCCGGTCGTGTCCTGGTCATCGATGACGAAGAGATCCTCATTCAGACGGTCTCGGCCATTCTCAGCAAGGATGGTTACGACACCGTCACCTGCACCGAC
>DAOWLV010000152.1 GCA_030643455.1 Candidatus Krumholzibacteriia bacterium
CGGATGGCTCCGGCGCCACGATCATTCAGCCTTCCCGGCCCGCCAAGGAGCCATCAGCGCACAATGCCCCTGTCCGAGCGGCGGATGAAGGCCATCAGGGCTTCGGTGTGCCTGGTCAGCTTGCAGTCCGCGGCAATCCGCTCGACGGCCTGGGTCACGTTCAGGCCCGAACGGTACAGCAGCCGGTAGGCCTTCTTCAGGATCATCAGATCCTGGTCGGTGAAGCCGTTGCGCTTCAGCCCGATGCTGTTGATGCCGGCCACCTCCACGGGATTACCCGCCACCTTGATGAACGGCGGCACATCCTGGGGCAGGCGGCTGCCACCACCGATGAAGGCAAAGGCGCCGATCCGCACGAACTGGTGAACGGGAGTTAGCCCGCCTATGGTGGCGTGTTGTTCAACCTCCACATGCCCGGCCAGGTTCACCGCGTTGGCGATGACGCAATGGTCGTGAATGTGACAGTTATGAGCGATGTGCACGTAGGCCATCAGCAGGTTGTTGTCTCCAATGCGGGTCTGGTCACCCTCACTGGTCGCCAGATGCACCGTGCAGTACTCGCGGAAATCGTTGTCGTCTCCGATCTCAAGGAATGTCGTTTCGCCTCCGAATTTCTTGTCCTGGGGTTCGCAACCAATGGCTGCGCCGTGGAAGAACCGGTTGTTCCTGCCGATGGTCGTCCTGCCCTCGATGAGGACGGAAGTTCCAACCACGCAGTCAGGTCCCATCACCACGTCCGGGCCGATCACCGAATGGGGACCGACCTTCACGTTGTGTCCAAGGCGAGCGCCCGGATGCACCACCGCGGTGGGGTGAATCTCCGGCTCACTGACGGGTCTGGGACCGATAACCTTGTTGATCTTCATCGGGTCCAAGTTATTCCTCCTTAAAGGTGGCGGATCAGCTCTCCACCACGGTAGACATGAGATCCGCCTCGGCTACCTTACGGTCGCCGACCCATGCGGTTCCATGCATTTTGCAAAGCGGTCCTCGAATTTTCTTCATCTCCAGCTCGAACCTGAGCTGGTCGCCGGGTGTTACCGGCTGGCGGAAACGGGCATTGTCGATCCCGCTGAAATATACGATTTTTCCTGTCGGATCTTCAAATCCACTCATCAGAAGCACGCCACCGACCTGGGCCATGGCCTCGATGATCAGCACCGCCGGCATGATCGGATGTCCCGGAAAATGGCCCTGAAAGAAGGGCTCGTTGATGCTCACGTTCTTGATGCCCCTAACCTTCTTGCCGGGTTCGAGATCGAAAATCCGATCCACGAGCAGGAAAGGATAACGATGGGGCATGATGTCCATGATGGAACCGATGTCCCAGAATTCAGGATCCCGCGGCGGATAGATGCGGGGCATTCGCCGTTCGGACTGGGCGAGCATCCTGGTGAACTCCACGTTGCCCGCGTGGCCAGAAAGCTTGGCCGTGATATGACCCTTGATCGGCATGCCCAGCAGTGTCAAATCCCCCAGCAGATCCAGGATCTTGTGGCGGACGCATTCGTCGACAAACCGCATTTTCTGGCCGCCGGCGAGTTCTCCGTCATCAAACACCAGGGCGTTTTCGAAAGACCCACCCTTGACCAGTCCCATCTCCTGGAGGCGGGCGACATCCTTCATCATGGCAAAGGTACGGGCCGGGGCGATTTCCTCCCGGTAGATGGAAGGATGGATCTCGAATGTGGCGTGCTGCACTCCGATCTTGGGATCATCGTAATCTATGGAAAAGGAGATCGTGAAATGCTCGGCCGGAACAGCGGTGACTTCCACGTCACCCTGCCGCCAGGACATGGGTCGGTTGATCTTGAAATAAACCGCCGGCAGGCCCTGGGCCTGGACGCCAGCCTCTTCGATCATCGCCACATAGGTCAGGGCGCTGGCGCAATCGGGCACCGGAGGTTCCCCTCCCTCCAGGCGAATCAGGCAATTGGTGATCCCCATCCCGGCCAGCCCGGACAGGACATGCTCCACGGTATGGATGGTCGCTCCATCCTTGGCCAGGGTAGTGGCGCGAACGAGATCATGTTCACCTGTGACGTTCTCCACCAGGGCGGGAATCCGCACCTCGCCGTCCGGACCCGGCACGATAAAAACCAGCCCGGTGTTGGGCGGGGCGGGAACAAAGGTCATCCGGGCGAATTCACCGGAGTGAAGTCCGTGCCCTTCCGTGGAAACTTCCTTTTTCAGTGTTTTCTGGAACCAGAGCACTCTTCTACTCCTGATCCTTTCCGGTTTTCCCGGCAGTCCCGCCGGAACCATTCTCCAAACGGCTGACCCGCCGCAAAAGTTCGGGCAGTCTGCGCAGGGCGGCGAACATCCGGAAAGTCTCAACCAACTCGAGGGCTGGATATCCGAATATGGTCTGCCCGGCCGGGATCTCGCGGGAGACCCCCGACTGGCCACCGATCCTTACACCGGCGCCGATCTTGACATGATCACCGATACCCACCTGGCCTCCGGTGAACACTCCATCGCCCAAGGCACTGCTGCCGGAGACCCCGGTCTGAGCGCTCAGTGAACACGCTTTTCCAATACTCACATTGTGGCCGATCTGCACCAGGTTGTCGACCTTGGATCCGACCCCCACCACGGTGCGGCCTGTCGTGGCCCTGTCCACACAGGACCCGGCCCCGATTTCCACATCGTCCTGGATTTCCACCACCCCGACCTGGGGAATCTTCCGGATCCCACCTTGGCCGGGATAATACCCGAAACCATCAGAGCCGATGACCACGCCCGCATGGATGATCACCCGATCTCCCAGCAGACAGCCCTCCCGGATGATGACCCCGGGATAGATCAGGTTGTCCACGCCGACCACCACGTCGCAGCCCAGGATCACATGGGCACCAAGCCGGCTCCCAGCTCCGACCACACAGCCAGAACCGATCACGCAATACGGACCGATGGCCGCCGCACCTGCCACCTCGGCCGAGGAGTCGATGACAGCCGTGGGATGAACCCCTGGCGGAAATACCCGGTCCCGGTCTGGCAGCAGCCGCTCCAGGAACGAGGCGAAAGCGCCATAGGGATCGCTCACCCGCACCGCCGGACGGTCCACGTCCAGGCCCGGCCCGACAATGACCGCAGCAGCCCCCGAGGCAGCCAGGGCTCGGCCGTGTTTCTTGCTGGCCAAGAAAGTCAGATCGCCAGGACCCGCCTCCTCGATGCTGGCGACCCCGGTGATCTCAGGATCCTGGGCACCCACCAACTCGCCGTCCAGCAGATCCGCCACTTCACTCAGTCGGAGTGGTTTCATGCCCTTTTCCGTGTTATGCAACCGCCCCCCGCCTGGCAGGGCGAGGGGCTGAGCGCTGTTTCTTGCGTTGCTTGACCAAATTTCACCATATGCTCATTCCCTGTCAACATAAAAGAGGGATATCAATCATCCCCTCGAGCCAGGGCGGCCAGCACGTCATTGGTCAAATCGTAGTCCGAATCGATGTAAAGGACAGCCAGGGCAGCTGAATCGACGATCACCCCGTAGTTCTTTTCCTTGCCGATCCGCTCCACGATGGTCTTGATCTGATCGAGGATGGGACTGATCTGGGTCTTGTATTCCGCCTCGGCACGCTGGTCGATACCCTCACGGAACTCGAAGTATTCGGCCTTCTTCTTTTCGAAGGCCTGCATCTTGGTGGCCAGGGCGTCTTCACCCAGCAGCATCTTCTGGCTCTCGATCTCCTCGGCCATGGCCTGAAGTTCCTTTTCCCTATCGGCGACTTCGAGTTCCAGCTCCCTGAGGTACTTCTGGTATTGCTCCTGGGCATCGCGGGCTGCCTCGTATTCCTCGGCGATCCGCTGGGAATCAACAACGGCCAGAGGGCGGTCATCAGCAGCTCCGGCCGGTCCGGCCGTCAAAACCACACCCAGAACCATCAACGCCAGGAATCCCGCAATGCGCGACAAGTGATTGCGTTTCTTCATTTTATTCCTCAGGCTCACATGGGAGCCAGGTTGGGCCGTTTGCTTTCCCGGGGACCAGGTCCCGCTAGAAGAAACTGCCAATGGTGAAGTGGGGTTCCCAACGCGGGCCCCCTAGCCTGTCGAATCCGTAACCGTAGTCGAAGCCAATGGTTCCCATCATGGGAACCTCGACCCTGATCCCGAAACCGGCGCCCTTTCTCAGATTGGCGAGATCGGCTTCACTGAAACTGTTCCAGACATCCCCCATATCCAGAAAGGTGAGAAGCTGGATGGCCCTGGTCAAGGGGTACAGAATCTCCGTGTTGAAGATACTGAAGAACCGGCCCCCGATGAAACTCGGATTACCCTTTGGAACGACCTCCAGGTCCTTGTACCCGCGCAGGGGGAAACGGCGGTTCCCTCCCAGCCGGTACCGTTCCCAGTCCGGGACGTCGTCCGCGGAATTCAAACCGTGAAGAAACCCGAAGAAGCCCCGCAAATGAAGGGCGAATCCCCCCGGCAACCTCTGGTAGTAGGAGTGGGACAGCATGTGTTCCTGGAACTCTATCTCCCCGCCCAGGGGACCGCCGGCAAACTCGAAACTGTACAGGGATTTGGACCCGGCCGTCGGGAAAAAAGGGTTGTCCGTCGAATTCCTGTTGAAAGTCACCCTGATGCCGCTCTTGACCTGGGGCCAGATTCCGGGCTCATCAAGGCGCTGCCAGGGCAGGTCGCTGGTACCCAGGGATTCTTCCAGATCGTCCAGGAAGCGGCTATAGCTGGGACTGAAATTGCTCAGCCGGGTCTGGGACAGTTCGTAGCGGACACCCACCCGGCTAAAGCGGGTACCGGGGATCCGGCGCCCCAGGCGCACGCTGAAGCCCCGGATTCGGCTCTCGTAGAAATCATCGAAGTTGTACTGGAAGCGGTCGAAGATATCCGCCCCGATCAACGTCGGCGTGCCCATGAACCAGGGCTCGGTGAAACTGATGTCGATGTACCGCTGGCGGCTGCCGAACTGCCAGGTCAGGCCCAGGTTCTGGCCCTTGCCCTGGAAGTTCGTCTCCGCCACCTGGATGAAACCGCTGGCCGAAGTTTCGGCGCTGTAGGCCATGCCGAACATGAACTGGCCGGTCTGTTTCTCCTTGACCTTGAGAATCATGTCCACGTCGCCGTTGGCCACCGGCCGGATGTCGGGCTGGACGTCCTCGAAGAAACCGGTCTGGAAGATGTCCCTCATGGTGGCCTGGATACGTGTATTGCTGAAAGTATCGCCGGGAAAGGTCCTCATTTCCCGGATGATGACCTTGTCGTAGGTCTTGGTGTTGCCGCTTATCATGATGTCATGGATCTTGGCAGGCTGCCCTTCGATGAAGGTGAAGTCCACGTTGACCGTCTGGTCCACGATGTCTCGCTGCGGTTCCACCGTGATATAGATGTAGCCCCGATCGGCGTACATCTGCTGCAGGTTGGAAAGGGTTTCGAGGTACTCGTCCTCCCTGAACACAGTGCCCTTTTCCAACCAGATCTGGTCGGCGATGACCAGGTCCTCGAAGACCGTGTTCCCCTGCCAGTGGATATCCCCGATGTAGTACCGATGACCCTCGTCGACGTGAATGACCAGATCCAGCTTTTCCCGGTCTTCGCGGAAGTTCAGCTCCACATCCGTCACCACGGCGTCGAGAAAACCTTCGTTGCGGCAGTAGGTGATGATCCTGTCCTTGTCCTCCTCGAACTGCTGTTTCTTGAAAGTGCCGCTGCGAAGGAACCCCTTGGTGCCCTGCTTCATGGATCCGCGCAGGTCACCCCCATCAAGCTGGGAATTGCCCATGAAGGAGATGGTCTGCACCTTGACCTTGCGCCCTTCGACGATGGTGATCACCAGGTCTTCCATGTTGTTGGCGTCCACCACGGTCGAATCCGTGTGGATGGCCACGTTGTAGTACCCCTTCTCGTAATAGACACCACGCAGGGGTTCCAGTTCGCGTCGGGTCACCGCCGGGTTGGCGAACTGGCCGACATGCAGAGGGAATGCCTCGCGCAGATCCTTTTCCTTGACCTTCTTGTGGCCCTCGAAACGGATGGTACGGATACGGGGGAATTCCTGCAGGTTGATGATGAGTTTCACCCCCTCGGGGATGTCCTGCTGATAGATGAAGACGTCGGAAAACTTCTGGGTCTCGAACAGATTGCGGATACCCAGGGATACCGCTTCCCGGGAGAAGGGCGCACCGGCCTCGAGACCTGACCAGGCGAGGACCTGGCGGGATCCCACGGTCAAGGCCCCAACGACCTCGATTTCATGAATGATTGGCGGTCCGGTGGTCTGGGCAATGGAATCTTGAACAAGACCCAGGGCCAGAACAGCAAACCAAAGGAACGCAATGCGTCTCATATCCGGAAACGGGCTCCCCCGAGATCGGGTCCAAAACGGAAAACCGCGGCATCTTAGCACCGGGGTTGAGGGGCATCAACGCCTAACAAAAAGGACAGGGGTAGGGCAAAGGCCCGGTCGCGCCGAACTGGTCATCCTACCCGCCTCCATGCGGGAAGTTCCCGGACAGATGGTGAACTGCAGGCGGCTGCGCAAAAATAGGATAACCAGGGGGATTAGGGAAGTTCCGAATGAAAGGACCGGAATAATGGAATTCCGGTCCTCGGGCAAAACAGTTGACTGTCGGGACGCCTTCAGCGCCCTGTCACGTCTTGACCTCCTCCATGGGCACGGTCTTGAAGGAAAGTTTGCCACCCTTGACGCCGATCACCAGCCTGCTCTTGCTGGTCACCTCCCCGCGCAGCAGTTTTTCGCTCAGGGGGTCCTCCACATGTTTCTGGATGGCCCTGCGCAGGGGGCGGGCACCCATTTGGGGATCATAGCCCACCTCGCACAGGAAATCCTTGCAGGCCTTGGTGAACTCGAAGGTGATCTCCAGGTTGCGCAGCCGTCCGCTGACATCGGCCAGAAGGATCTCGACGATCTGGGCCATGTCGTCCCGATCCAGGGAGTTGAAGGTGATGATCTCGTCGATCCGGTTCAAAAATTCGGGGCTGAAGGTCTTGCGCAGGTCCATGTCGATGTTCGACTGCACCCGCTGCCGGGAGTGGTCCTCCTCGTCGGAACCGAAGCCGACCCCGCGGATGCCATGCGTCTTGCGACTGCCGACATTGCTGGTCATGATCAGGACGGCGTTGCGGAAATCGACCGTGCGGCCGAAGCTGTCGGTCAACTGGCCGTCATCCAGGACCTGAAGCAGGATGTTGTACACGTCCGGGTGGGCCTTTTCGATTTCATCCAGCAGGATCACTGAATAGGGATGCCGCCGGACTTTTTCGGTGAGCATCCCGCCTTCGTCGTACCCCACGTAACCGGGAGGGGCTCCCACCAGACGGCTCACCGAGTGCTTTTCCATGTATTCGGACATGTCCAC
>DAOWLV010000059.1 GCA_030643455.1 Candidatus Krumholzibacteriia bacterium
AAGATTTTTGCCGCCGTCAATGCATTCGGCGGTGAAGAAAAATCAGATGATAAAACTGCGATCATATTGGAAATAAAGAACTTAAAATAATTCTTGGCCCCCGGCCCCCTTCTTGCTCAAGAACGGTTGGGACTGGCCGATCATCAGGGGTTTCACAGGTGTGAAGATTCCCTAAAGTCCCCCGGAGTTCCGGCCGATTCCCTATGAGTCCGCAGCGCTTCACCCCAAGCCTGGAAAGGGGGGATCGGCATGGTGCCCGAAATGTATTTCATGTGTGGCTTGGCCTTAATCGATCTCTTTTGGTGGTTGAGAAAATGACCAACGCGCTCTGACCCCTGGCTGACGGTATCCGCCACAGCCAGGGGTTTTTTCATGCCCTCACACCACGAACATCATATTTGAATCAGGACCCCAGGACAGCCTTGATGGCCCTTTCGTACTCGGCCTTGCCGACTCCACCCACCCATTTCTCCCGGATGATGCCTTCACCGTCGATCAGGAAGGTGGTGGGAATACTCTGGATCCCACCGAAACTGTTGATGAGTTTCTGGTCATTGTTGAACATGACCATTTCGAAAGTAATCCCGAAATTCTGAACGAAGGACCGGACCTTCGCCTCACCTTCGCGGCCCAGAGCCACCCCCACGACGACCAGGTCGTCGCTGTAGGTGACGCTCAGTTCCTGCAGGTGCGGCATGGCCTTGCGGCAGGGCGGACACCAGGTGTCCCAGAAGTCCACGATTACGGCCTTGCCGCGCAGACTGGAGAGTTGGAGTTCGCCACCACCGACCTTCTTGAGGGTGAAATCGGGAGCCGGGCTCCCCTTGCCGGCGGGGGCAGCGGCCTGGGTCTGGTTACCAGCATTGTCGCTATCGGATGCGCCGCTTTCCGAATCGCTCCCGCAGCCGGAAACGGCGAGCATCCCCACCAAGAGAATCATTATTGATGCGAAGAGAACGGTTTTTCTGCTCACTGCAGATCCTTCCGGTAATAGTTCGATTCAGGAACCAGTTGCTGAAGTCGGTGTCTCACTATCGGCGGGCGGGGCTACGTATGCAGCCCCGCCCCGACAGACACAAATATATTGGCAAAAAGTTCCTCGATATGCAACTTTCCACCCGCCGGGACGGAAAACAGGACTTGTCCAGCCTACTAATATTCGTATTGTTCCACAATGAAACCCGATCCCACCCCTGGGACGGGAATTATGGTATTAACCCTCGCGAGGTCCACCGGAATATGGAATCTGTCCAACGAAGCTGCGCCGCCCTCCTGCTGGGTCTTCTTCTGAGCATGATCGCTCCGGTTATCGGTGCATCAGCAGGAGCCGCCGAAATCAATGTCGTTCCCAGGGAGCAAACCGCGGAAATCGGCCAGGATCTGGTACTCGAGGTGGAGATTGTCCCCGCTCCCGGGGAGGGGATCCTCATCGAGGGGCTGGTGATCGAAGTTACCACCGCCAACGGTCAGGTGTTTTTCGGATCCCCCTACCCGCTCAAACCCCTGTCCACTCCTGGAAGTGACCCGGCCGCCTTCCAGGGCCCCGCCCGGTTCGAGTGGGCCGCCCCCGTGGGACCTGAAGTGGAACCTCTCACGGCGGACCTGATTGTCACGGCCACCGCCACCACTTCTGCCGGCGCCACCGTGACTGCCGAGTGGACCGGGACCATCAAGGTCGACTACGGCGAGGAATGGTCTGCGGACAAGATCAGCGATTTCATCGCGCGCAAGGGCATCGGCTTCTTCCTGGTCCTGGTCTTCGGATTCGGTCTCTTGATGAGCCTCTCCCCCTGCATCTACCCGATGATTCCCATCACCCTGGCCGTGATCGGCGGCCAGAGCCAGGAAAAAGGGGCCGCTCGCGGCCTGCTCCTGTCGGTCACCTATGTGGTGGGCATGGCCCTGGTCTATGCGGTCATGGGCGCCCTGAGCGCCACGGTCTTCAGCGGCATCACGGCCTTCATGCAGAGTCCCATGGTCCTGGTGCCCATCGCCCTTCTCCTGGTGGGCCTTTCCTTCAGCATGTTCGGAGCTTACGAACTGCAGGCCCCGGCTTTCATGCGCGACCGTTTCCAGGGCCCAGGCGCCGGTAGCCGCGGCGGGTTGATCGGCGTGTTCGCCATGGGACTCGTTGCCGGTTTGATTGCCTCGCCCTGCGTAGGACCTTTTCTCGCGGCCCTGCTGCTCTGGGTTGCCACCACCGGCGACTGGATCCTGGGTTTCATATCCCTGTTCACCTTCGGGATCGGCATGGGCATGTTGCTGATCGGGGTAGGAACTTTTCCCGCCCTGCTGGGGACCATGCCCCAGAGCGGCGGTTGGATGGACACTGTCAACAGGAGCATGGGGCTTCTGCTGGTGGCCATGGCTTTCTATTTTGTCCGCCCTGGCAGCGTCCTTCCGGCTAACATCTTCTATCCCCTGGTGGGAGTGACCACCATCCTGACCGCGGTTTTCATGGGAGCTTTCGATTCGCTGGCGCCTGAAGCCGGATGGTGGCCTCGCACCCTCAAGGGCCTGGGTCTGGTCGTATTCGTGGCAGGGCTGTATTTCCTGGGCGGGTCCTTTATTCAGCACGGTTTCATGATGCCTTCCCCGCTGGCGAACATCACCACCGGGCAGGCATCTGACGCTCCGGCGACTTTTGCGGGACAAGGTCCGGCCGTCGAGACGGCCACCACGACCGACCCGATTGCCGAACCCCTGCCGGCCAAGGTCCAGTGGACCAAGATCCACACCGGCGAAAACGTGCAGGCCTTTCTCGACGCAAAGCGGGCCGAAGCCAAAGCCGCTGGCCGGCCCGTGATGATCGACTTCTGGGCCCAGTGGTGTGTCTATTGCAAGAAACTCGACAAACTGGTGTGGAACGTTCCTGCGGTTGTGGCAGAGGCCCAGAGGTTCGAGACCATCAAGGTCGACGCGACCGCACCGGACGACGCCGAGATGACTTCGATAAAGGAAGAATTCAAGGTTCCGGGGCTGCCCATGATCATCTTCATCGACAGCCGCGGCGAGGTCCTCCACGGGCGCAGCTCGGGTTGGAAAACGGCCGACGACATGCTCGTGCTCATGAAGAGTATTCGCTGATCATCCCTATTGGAACCGCACTTCGAAGCGGTGGCCGGCATCGAATACCTTGAGGGGACCGTTGCCGGGATTCTCGGTCAGGATTTCGGGAATCCCGTCCCCGTTGATGTCGAACAGTTCGATCTTTCCAAAAAACGTTTCATCCTCCCACTCGATATCTCCGGACACCGAATCCACCACCTGGCCGGTGTTCAGGACGATCTCGATCCGCCTGTCGCCGTCCACGTCCCCGCACCGCACCTGGGTTGCGGAATATTCATTGATGCTGGTGAAACTCTTGGTGAAGGTGGCGCCATCCACATAGACGATTCGATTGTCGGCCACCATGACGATCTCGTTGGCCTGATCCTCGTCCATGTTGGCGGTGGTGAAGCAGGTAATCTGCCGGTACTCGCTCGGCAGGGATTCCCACAGCAGGTCGTAACCGTCCAGGCCCCAGACATAGACTTTTCCATTGCTGGTCCGGCAGAGAATGGCGTCGTCGAGGGAGTCGCCGTCCAGATCGGCCGTGATGACCTCGTCCGGGATGCCGCTCAGCTGGATGCTCTTCCAGACCAACCGCACACCCTCGCCGTCCATTTTGGTGACCTGAACCGTACCGTACCGGTCGGCGATGGCGAAGAACATGCCTTCTTCCCCATGGATGGGTTCGAATTTCGTCACGTGGTCCATACGAATGGCAGCCCAGGAAAGGTCGCGGTACTGGGTATAGGACAATTCGCCCTGAGCCTGGATGGGACCCGGTCCCGACCACAGCACCAGAGTCAACCCCAGGACAATCAGCAGAAAGGCATGCCGGGATCCGACCAACCGGACGGTCCCAAGCGCTCTTGGATTCAACATGAAACACCTCGGTGCGGAAAGCCGTGACGGGCCGGTGGCCATCATTTCACAGCAGGTTATTCAGGGGGGGGGTGACCCGATCAATATAGGGCAAGTGGGCGGTCTGGTCAGGTATTTCGATGCAACCCTTGGCACTCCGGCAGGGCCAACATTGGTTCCGGGTCATGGCCAGGAGATGCCCGCCCCGGCCATGACCGACCAGGTCTGCCAGGTTCGGCCCGCGTTGATCATCCAACGGTACTGGGCTTTCAGAAAAAACATGTGGGTGGGTTTGAAGAACCATTCCTGGCCCGCTTCAGCCAGGATGGACCAGTGTTCCCCCGCGGCCACATCGTCCGGGTCGGGCCGGTCGATGTCACTGATCCCCGAACCAAGGCCGAGGAAGATATTGACCTCGGTCTTGCGGTCGCCCCGATTGTTGAAATACCGGCGCAGGATTAGGTCCGCCGAAGTGATGTCGCCGCCGTCGGGAATCTGCAGGTAATCCACCTGGATGACCATCCCGGTGGTCCAGTTCATCAAGCCATCGAAGATGTTGACCGGAGACCCTGGCCTGAATATCAAGGCTCCCCCATACCCCAGGTCACCATGCTGATCCCGGAAGCCGCCGCCATAGGCAAAATGTCCGGCCAGAAAAACGGGGTTTTCGAATGGCTGATCCAACTGGGATTGTGGCAATGACAGACGGGAATTACCCTCCGCCAGCTGGGCCACTGCTGGAGTGTGCCATCCGCCGGAGAGCACGCAGGCGGTCAGGATGGCCAGGACCACGAACCGGGATATTCCCCCCGGCACTGGCGAATGTTGAATGGATTGTTCCAGCAAACTCCGACTCCCGCTTTCCAGATAGCCCCATGGGACCGGTTGTCCGGTCCTTGGTCTCCTTGCAAAGGGGATGCCACCCACCTCCCAATCCGGAACTGGCAAATGCTTGCCAATAAATAAAATAGAATATATGCTGACAGCAGATGGTTCCCGGAGGCAGGGAATCTCTCCTCCAGCTGACCTTCATGGCTGAAAACCGTACACCTGTTGATGAAGAGAAAAAAACGTGACTAGACCTCCCGACAAGCCATCAGCAAGCGATCCCCCCGACAGCTATCTCACCCTGGATGGCTCGGCAGAATCCGAATTGAAGGTGCAACGATCCCGTTTTCTGGCCTTGGCTTTTCCGGTTCAAACGGATCTGGAAGCCCAGGACCTTCTGAACGAGACGACACGGCGCTACCACGACTCGAGACACGTTTGTTACGGTTTCAAGCTGGGTGTCGGCCGGCAAACCATCACCCGCAGAAGTGACGACGGCGAACCGTCAGGAACAGCTGGCGAACCCATCCTCGCAGCCATCGCCAAGCTGGAACTGACCGATGTCCTGGTGATCGTGGTCCGGTATTTCGGAGGCGTCAAGCTGGGCACCGGAGGATTGGCCCGGGCCTATGGCGAGGCCGGAAGGATGGTCCTGGCCAAGGCTGGTCACCGGGAAGTGCACCTGGGCCGCCAGTTCGTGATCCGCTTCCCCTACGCCCAGGAGAAAACCATCCGCCACCTGCTGGAGACCAGGGGCGGCCGCCTGCTGGATCAGCAATACGGTGAAAGTGTGTCATTGCGCATCCAGCTTGCGCATTCGGTCTGGCGCGGATTCGCTGTGGCCCTGAACGACCTCACTGCAGGCAGCGTCAACCTTGAGGAACCGGAAAATTGACCTTAAAAAAAGGGCCCCGGTGCCACCGGAGCCCTTCCTCAATCGTCCGCTTCAATATTTTCTCGGCCAGCTGCGGGGCACCGGCTTTGAATCCTGCTAGACCGTCGTTTCCTCGGCATAGTCGTGCATGTACCTGAAGGCCTTGCTCGAACGGATCTTGTCGAAAGCCTCTTCCTTGATCTGACGGATCCGTTCGCGGGTCAAACCCATGATCCGGCCGATCTCCTCGAGCGTCATCTCCTGGTCGCTGCCCAGGCCGTAGTACAGGCGCAGAACCTTGGCCTCGCGCTCCTTAAGATCGCCCAGCATGCGTCCGATGCTCGTGTTCAGGTCATCGTCCAGCACCTTGTTGTCCGGACCGACGGTGGTCGTATCCTCCAGGAAGTCCAGATACGTACTGTCTTCATCGTTGCCCACGAAATCATCCAGGAAGAAGTTGTCCTGCATCAGGGGCAGGGTGGCTTTCACCTCGTCGAGGGACAGCCCCAGCGCCTTGGCGATCTCTTCCGGCTCAGGCTTGCGGCGCAGCTTCTGTTGCAGTTCGCCACTGGCTTTCTTTATCTGGTTCAGCACGCGGGCCCGGTTCAGGGGCATACGCACGATCTTGCTGTGATTGGCCAGAGCGGCCAGGATGGACTGGCGGATCCACCACACGGCGTAGGAAATGAACTTGAATCCGCGGGTCTCGTCGAACCGCTGGGCGGCTTTCAGCAGACCGAGGTTTCCTTCATTGATAAGGTCTTCCAGAGGAACTCCGTAATGGGCATATTCCTTGGCGATGGAGACCACGAAACGCAGGTTGGCCTTGACCAGCTTGTGCAGGCTTACACTGTCGTTGGAATGGATGCCACGGGCCAGTTCGCATTCCTCGGCCCGGGTGAGCAGGGAATAGGCCTTCACTTCCTGGAAGTAAAGATCCAGGGTGCTCATCAACTGGGCGGCCGGAGCAATCTGATCCGAGGTGACCTTGGCGGATCTCTTGGTCTTGGCGGAACGACTGGTCTTGGCGGAACGACTGGTCTTTGCGGAGCTCTTGGTCTTGGCGGAGCTCTTGGTCTTGGCGGAACGACTGGTTTTGGCAGCGCTCTTCAACTTTTTATCACTCTTCAGACTTTTTACACTCTTCTTGGCCATTTCATCATCCTCTCCGGGAAATCCTGCATATTATTCCGGTCGCGTCATCCCCCGGGTCAGGCTTCTGGTGTAAGGTTGGGGGCAAACACGCAATCACCCATAAACAATATCCGTACCATATGTGCGAAAAATCTAAACTTTACAGAAATCCTCTAATTTACTGCACAAGAACAAGTTACAAGTCACTCGCTCTTGTTATTCCTCTAACATCCCGAATTTATCGCCAGTCCTTTGACATTTTGTCAAGGCCCCTCCTGCATACCACGCCACTTTGTCAAATTTTTTTTTGCCCTGACCAGTCACCTGGTTCGCCCACAGAGGCGGGTGGGCAGATTCGCATTCATCGGATATGATGATGTTCGATCAGGGTCCCAATCCAACCCCAACCGACATCTCGGGGAGTGTTAAATGCCGCCACCATCAGACGCCAGGGAAGTCCAACCGCGGCACACCAGGCGTCCGTCCTTGATCTGGTGGGGAATCCTTCCCCTGCTGATTCCCGTGTTGACCGGCCTGCTTTTTTCCTGGCACAGCCTGGGCGATCTGGACATCTGGTTCCACCTCCGGGCAGGGCATGATCTGCTGGAGGGGCAGAATGTCACCTCGGTCAATCGATACTCCTTTACCGAACCGGACCATCCCTGGGTGAATCACGAATGGATGTTCCAGATCCTGACAGTCCTGACCGGTCCCAAAGAATCACCATCGTCAAACGGTTTCGAACTTCCCGACGTCACCGGTTGGAATCTGATGAGGTCCGCCCTCACCCTCCTCTTGATGCTGACCATTCTCACGGGTGACCGGGGATTATTCCGGTTGCGTGGCCATGAAGGTCCAACAGCCGCCGCCTGGACCGGGGTTCCGGTGCTGGTGGGTCTGCTGCTGCTGTGGCCCCGGTTGACCATACGTCCCGAATTGATCTCCTACTTTTTCCTCGTCCTTTTGATCCGCTGGGCCGAACAGTTCTTCCTGATGTCCTCTCCCCTGCAGTCTGGTGCTCAAATGGACACGGGTTCAAAGGGGGGCGGTTGGGTGGCACTCTTCGATCCCCGCCATCCTGGCGGCCGCATATTTCTGCTCACGGTGATCTGGGCTCAATTCCATGGATTTGCTTCCCTGGCGCCCCTGGTGCTGCTCATGTGCGTGTTGCTTTCCCCTCTCCAGGCCAGGTTGTTTCGCCGCGAGAGTCGGCCGGGGACACCGGTTCCCGCCCTTGGCCAGGCTACAGCTCTGGTGATTTTGGCCCTCATCGCCCTGATCATGACGCCCAACGGCTGGAACGGACTGCTGATGCCTTTCCGGGCCCTCGGGCAGTTTTCCCAGTCCCAGGTAGACCTGCGCAGCACCATTTCCGAACTGGTTCCCTTGAAGGACTCGCCCAATTCCCTGGGCCTGACCATCACGGTCTACCGTGTCAGTCTGGTCTGGGGAATTGTGTGGATCTCCGTCACCTTTGGCCGGGTCAGCCTCCTGCGAATCCTGGTTTTTGCCCTGGCCGCCCTGGCCGCCTGGACCAATCAGCGAAGCATCGGGATTTACGGGGTGGCATTCATGCTGCTCCATACGGGCGCCGGGGGCAATCCCTGGCGATTTCCCCTTCCCCGCGGTTTTCGCCGACCGCCATCGACCTGGTCAGCCGGCGCGGGCCTGATCATTACCCTTCTCGCGGCCGTCCTGCTCTGGCCACAAATTGTCAGCGACAATTTCTATCTCAGGGAAGGAGTGGGGCGTCGTTTCGGATCGGGATTGAATCCGGCACGTTATCCCGCAACGGCCGCCGAATCCATGAGCCGCGCAGGGAGCCGGCTCTATTTCGCCAACCTCGACGCAGCAGCATACCTCCTGGCCCATACGTCCGGCCGGACCTTCATCGACGGACGGACCGAGGCTTATTCAGCCGATCTCTGGGCCGAGTACCTCGACATCAAGCGGGGCGATGACAAGGCCCTTCAACTCCTCGCCAGGCGCCGCCTGGATGCGGTATGTCTGGCCACCAGTGGTGGCTCCTTCGTTAAACTGGCGGGCCAATTGCTGGACTCACCCGATTGGGATCTTTGGACCGCGGAAGGCGCCGGCCTCCTGTTCCGGCCGGCCGATGACAACCCGCGCAAAATGGCGGCGACCAGCAGTGGAAACGACCGTGACCTCCTGGCCCAGGCTGCCGCGCGGACCCTCGCTTCGGCAGAATCCGGGTCCCCTTCCAGAAGGGCAGATTTCTGTCTTGCCGCGGGCCATCTCTACAAATTCGCCGGGAATGATGCACAGCGGGAGGCGGCCTTCCGCCGGGGACTTTCCCACAAGTCCGATCACCCAACATTGAATCACAATCTGGGAACCCTGCTGTTGAACCAGGGACGTTTCCAGGAGGCCCTCCCCTATTTCCTGGACGCCCTTCAGGTGAACGGAAGGCTGGCTGGTTCAGCTCTCAACGCAGGTGTCTGTCAAATGCGTCTGAGGCAACCGGGCGAGGCAGTGGGGTCGTTTCAGCAGGCCGCCGACATCGATCCCGACAGGTTCGAGGCCTGGGTCAACCTCTCGGTCGCCCAGCTCGGCAGCGGTAACCGCCCTGGGGCAGTCCAGGCCCTGGAAAGGGCCCTGGAACTGAGACCACGGGACCGGCGCCTCCAGAAACGGTTGCGGGAACTGAAAGGCGGGACCCGGGACTGATCCGGACCCGCCCCCGGTCCTGTTAGTACTTCACCTCAACTGTATAGGTCAGCACCGTTTCACCGTCTGCGGGCACCGGCACGTCGAAAGCCAACTCCTGGGCATTCACCTTCCGGTGCGGCAGGGATTCGGCCACCACTTCCCAGAACCCGCCTACCGGCTCTACAACTTCAACCACGACATCATCTTTGCGGTGATTGCGGATGGTTATCTCGAAGGTCGTGCGGTACAGGCTGGCCGCCAGTTTCTCGCTATTGGTACGGACCCTTTCGGCCACGATGTCGAAGGCCTTGCCCACCGTCAGTTCGATGGTTTCCTTTTCCGGGATGTGATCGATCCGGTCCTCTCCCAAAAGGACCCGCGACCCGCTGGCACTACGCCCGTAGACCCGGAAAACACCTGCCGGCAGTGGCATGCCCAACTGGTTGTCCTCGGTGTTCTCGAAACTATAGCTGACACTGACCTTGGATTTATGGTCCAGATGTCCCAGGCTCCGGAAGAAGTGGGGCTGGGCCCGCAACCTGTAGAGTTTCGTCACCTTCAGGCCGGCTGCATCGAACAGGGAGATCTGTTTGATCTGGTTGTCCAGCAGATCGGTCGGCCTTTGCATGGTGTACATGTGGTAGTCGTAAAGGGTCTCCTCCTGGAAAGCCGGGCTGGACTTGCGCCTGACCGAAGCCTCCATCGCCAACATCGAGTCCATGGCCGGTCTGACCTGATTGATGTCCCCTGCCACCAGCAACAGGTTGGCGTCCCGGTACGAGGCCCCTGTCCGGTTTTCCACGGTGACCCAGGCCTGCAGACCGGCATTTTCACCTTTTTCGTCCAGTTGCAGGACATAATCGGCATGCCAGGAGAATCCTCCTGTCAGGTAGGAAGTCTCGACATCGGTGGACCCACCGCTGGACGCATGCGCCAGCCAGACCAGGGTGGGCCGGGCCCTCAGGTTTTGCGGCAGTTCAGGCAGCGCCAACCGACCCGGCATCTTGAAGACGATTTCCTCGTCCACGCGATAAACCGGGCCGTTGCTCATCCCCAGCAGGGTCCCGGTCAGGCGTGAGCCATCCTCCTGGATCCAGGCCAGTTCACGGCCAACGTATTTTTGCAGGATCTTGTCCGGAGACATGAGATCGAATTCATAGTTCTGCTCGTACAATTCCAGACCCGATCCGCCGGAAGAGGAAACCAGGAGTGTCACGGGATTGATGCGCGAAGGCACGTCCCGGAATTCAAAGGAAAAATCACCCTTCGGCAGGGTGACCTTCCGGATTTCCCTGACCAGG
>DAOWLV010000201.1 GCA_030643455.1 Candidatus Krumholzibacteriia bacterium
CTGAAGGAGACCGGACTCCTCATGGAAGTGCCCGCCGCGCCCGTGGGGGCATGACTTCAGGGGCTATTCCTGCTCCGAATCCCCCGTTAACCTTTCCAGCCTGTAGATGGCGCCGTCCTGGCATTTTTCTACCACTCGGATCCTGCAGATTGTTTCAAGCTCCCTCGGCGTGAAAATCCAGGGTTGCTCCTTGACGTCGAAATAGATGAGCAGGGCTCCATCCATGGAAGGGTATTTTTCGAAAAGGTTCTCCGAGGTCACGCCCGTCGGTTTGTCCGAATTATAGAAAACCCTTCCCGGCAGTGAATAGGCGGTGATGCCTTCGAGGATGTAGAGAGCGGGCGGCGCATTGCTGAAGATGACCTCGCCCTCCAGGGAAATCTCCCCAAGGCAATGACGCAACAGATGACTGTCCCGCCACTCGGGCCGGTTGTAACCACCGGCGCCTTCCCGGCCACGGCGGTGGGTGTCCTTGATGATGATCCTGAGAGGCTGGGCGATGATCACCAACACCAGCAGCCAGCGGGCTATCAGGGCCAGCCTCTTTCCGCGAGGTGTCTGGCTTCCGGGCGCCACGAAAAGCAGGATGGTGAAGGCCAGGGCGGGATAGATGGGTGCAAGGAGACGGGAGTTGATGCCGTCGAAGGCGGTCCGGGTGGCGGAAATGACGAGCAGGGTAGAAAAAACCAGTACGAACACGGGTTGGATGGCCGTGTGATTCACGGTCTGGCGAAACCGGGCGTAAATGCTTTTCCGGGTGAACCAGATGAAGATCAGGATGGTGGCGGCCAATACCCAGCGCGCGATGCTTCCTGCGGGAACATCCGGGACGAACCAATCGAATATGGTCTGGTTGAGGTATTTCAGGTTTTCAAAAAGACTGGTGCCTGAGGGCGGCCGCGCACCGAAGAGTGTGCCCGAGACCAGGAAGTTCCTCAGCAGGTACGATCCCGCAACCAGTGATACCGACCCGAGGAATACCAAAGCGTTCCTGCGTCGCGCCCTAGTACCCGGGGATGAAAACAAAAACAGCTGCAGAAAAACCACGGGAATCAGAGCCAGCCCCAGATACCGGATGAGAAACGCGAAACCGGTCAACAGACCCAACCGCAGGGCGGACCGCCAGCCTTGCTCGGGCAGGACGGCCCGTCTGAAGATCGCGTAGGTAAGGAGAATGAACAAGGGTTCGCTCCAGGCCATGGAGAAGACCCACATCAGGGGCAGGGAAAAGGTGATGAACAGGCCCGACAGCCAGGGGGAAATGCCGTCGATCCTGCGGGCATCCAGCATGAACATCAATACCAGCAGAACCAGCGAAACCGAATTGACGATGACCGCGGCGTTCAGGGGTGAGGTGTGGGTGAAAAAGGCAACCGCGGCGAGTATCAGGGGATAACCGGTGCCATACCGGACATCCAGTTCATCCCCGAAAAACTGGAAGTCGTTGGCGAGGATTTCCCTGGCAATCCTGATGAACGTCGTGGAGTCGGGAGAAAGGCCGATTCCCAAAGGAAGCGTCTGCCTCAACGTCAGGTAAACCGTCACGATCAGGAAAAAAAGGCAGGGGACCCAGAATTTTTTCTCTTCATCACCGGACATGAAGTTTTTAAGATCCAAATGAAACCACCCCTGTTGGACTTTCCGGATCCCGAAACCCTGGGTTGAGACCTGACCCATTGATGAGGTCGATAGGCCGACAGTCTATCGAATAACCACAACCGCGCCCAACCAATTCGAGTATCTTCATTTGGTCTGACGTCGAAATGCGCCTATAATGCCATGAATCTCCTGAACAAAGTGTTTTCCCGCACAACGTGAAACGAGAGTTATATGTCCGTCAACGGGGAGGGTGGTTCACCCGTCGAACGATCAGAAATCGATGACCGCTTCAAGTGGAAGCTGGAATTGATATTCCCCGACTGGGCCAGCTGGGAGGCGGCCTTCGCGGAGATCGAAAACTCCCTCACGGATCTGGCGGGCAGGCAGGGCTCCCTGGCCGCCTCCGGCGGGGGTCTGCTGGAGACCATCGAGGCGATCCACGGCACCCGTCGGCTTCTGGAAAAAACCTTCGTTTTCGCGGGCATGAAAAGTGACCAGGACACCAGGATCGGCGAAAACACCGCCCGCAAGGGACGCGTAGCGAGTCTGGCGGTGCGCGTGTCCGAGGCGGTCAGCTGGTTCGATTCCGAATTGCTGGCCATCGAAGCCGATCGTCTGGCCGAACTCGTGGCCGAAGAACCGAAGCTGGAACTCTACGGCCACTTCTTTGACGACATCCACCGGGCACGCGAGCACACCCTGTCCGCCGACCAGGAGGCCCTGCTGGCGGGAGCCGGGCTGATGGCGCACGGGGCCAGCCAGGTTTTCAACGCCTTTGACAACGCCGACCTGCAGTTCGCTTCGGTCGAGGATGAAGAGGGGGAAACCGTCGCCTTGACCAAGGCCCGGTACTACAAGTTCCTCAAGTCCCAGGACCGGCGGCTGCGCGAGCAGTCCTTCGCCAGTTTCCTGGACGCCTACGGGGCCCTGAAAAACACCCTGGCCGCGAACATGGACGCCAACGTCAAGAACCACGTGTTTTTCTCCGACGCCCGGAACCATGCCAGCACCCTGGAAGCGGCTCTTCATCCGGATGCGGTGCCGCCTGCCGTGTTCCACTCGTTGATCGGCACGGTCACCGACAACATCGACACCATCCACCGCTACACCGCCCTGAAGAAAAAAGTGCTCGGACTGGATCCGCTCAGGGAGTTCGACCTGGCCGTGCCCCTGTTTGCCCGGGGCGAGTTCAAGTTCACCTACGACAAGGCCTGCTCCATGCTGCTGGATGCTTTCGCGCCCCTGGGTGGCGACTACGTGGACACCGTCAAGGGCGGCATCGCCGGCGGCTGGATCGACGTCCACGAAAACGCGGGCAAGCGGAGCGGCGGTTATTCCAACGGGGTCTACGACACGCCGCCGTTCATCCTGCTGAACTGGGCCGACGAGCTGGGCGACACCTTCACCCTGGCCCACGAGCTGGGTCATTCGATGCACTCCTGGCTGTCGGTGCACAACCAGCCCTTCGTCTACGGCGACTATCCCATCTTCACCGCGGAAGTGGCTTCGACGTTCAATGAACTGCTGGTGATGGATCACCTGCTGAAAACCGGCGACGACAGACAGCGCAAGCTCTACCTGCTGGATTACCACCTGTCGCAGATCAACAACACGGTGTTCCGGCAGACCATGTTCGCGGAGTTCGAACACCGCATCCACAAGCTGGGCGAAGAAGGCCAGACCTTGACGGCCGACTCGCTGGGCGTGCTGTACCAGGAGTTACTGGCCAAGTACTGGGGCCCGGCCGTGGATTTCGATCCGGTGCGCAGCCCTTTGACCTGGTGCCGGATTCCCCATTTCTTCTACAACTATTATGTTTACCAGTACGCCACGGCCTATTCCGCGGCGGTCGCCCTGTCGCGCAAGGTGCTGGCCGGCGACGAGAAAGATCGGGAACAATACCTGGATATCCTGCGTTCCGGATGCAGCAGGTATCCCGTCGACACCATCAAGCTGGGCGGGGTGGACATGACGACGTCCGGTCCCATGGAGGACGTCATCGCACTGTTCGGCTCGCTCATCGATCAAACGGAAGAGTTGTTGGATTGATCATGACTGTTCTACAAAAAATCGTAACGGGGTTCCTCGCGGCTCTGTTCCTCGTGATCGCCCTGCCGGCGGCCGGCGGCGACCCGGAGAATCTCTCGGACGAGCCGGTCGTCTACGTGAATGAGGGCGGGGATTTCCAGATCACGTTTCCGGGCGGCTGCGGCAAGCTTGTTACGCGGGCCAATGAACCCGACCTTTTCGGGGGCGAGGATTGGGACGACATCATCCAGGTCACCCACGCCTATTGCGACCGTTACCGGAAAAAGGGCGAAGGCTGCTCGGTGACCGCCACCTTCAACCTGCACGACAAGGACGGTTCGATTGCCGGCCCCGAGCAGATCATCCTGCGGGTCGAGGATTCCCTGAGCAAATTCGGGGCGAAAGTCGTCAGCCAGCAGGTTATCAAGAAGGATTTCGGCAACGATATCATCGCCGAAGGGGTCGAGGTCATGGCCAGGCCGGAGGAAGGTCCCGGCGAGATCTGGATCCGCGGATTGCTCATCGAAGGCGATGTCTACATCTTTGCGGCCTGGAACGAGCAGGGCGGGGTGTGGAAGAATCCCGACTACATCACGTTCTTCAATTCCTTCCAGCCCTGGACGGAATGACCGACCGTCGTATTTTGTATCTGCAATCACCTCCCGATTCCGTATAATGGCGAATCCCGGAGGGCCTTTCCGCCCGTCCGGCGGCGATCGATCCAGAATCATCAAAACGAGTCGAGGGATTTCATGGACCTGTCCAACAGTGTGCGCCGGCTGGGCGTCAAGAAACACGTCCTGGGAATGGGCGTGCTGTGGATTCTGCTGGGGGGATGGGCGGTGGCCGCGCCGGCCCAGACCGAGGGCGACCAGCCGGGTCAGGAAGCCCGTCGGGATACCGAACAGGCCATCGACACGCGCCGGGAAACCCAACAGCGGCAGGATGAATGGTCCGAGGAAAAAGCCGACCTGGTGAACCGATTCCGGTCCGCCACCGCCGGAGTCCGGTGGTTGCGGGAGCGCAAAACCGAGGAATCGGCCAAGGCCCGGGCCCTGGACGACCGGGTGGCGGAACTGCAACGGCGCCTCGGCGAGGCGGACCGCCTGGAAGGCAGCATGCAGGACACCCTGATGGTGATTTTTCACCGGCTGGAGGAGTCGGTCGCCGAAAGTCTTCCCTTCCTGCCGGAGGAGCGCAGCCTGCGTCTGGCGTCGGTGGGGGACGAACTGGTGCGGCCGGACGTGACCTCCGCCGAAAAGCTGCGACGATTGCTGGAAACCTTGCAGGTCGAAGCCGGGTATGCCTCCAACGTGGAGGTATATCAGGACATGATCGAGGTCGAGGGCGAACAAATCCACGCCGACGTGCTCCGCATCGGCCGGGTGGCGCTGTTCTGGCGCACTCCCGACGGCGACCGCGTGGGAAATTTCGATCCGTCGGTCGGCCGATGGACCGAACTGCCGGGCCGCGTCAAGCGGCGCATCCAACTGGCCATGGAGATGGCAACGAGGATGCGCCCCGTCGAGCTGATCGATCTTCCCTTGGGGAGGATCGGACAATGAAAACCTTCGCCGTCGTTTTGTTGTTGATCGTTTTGGCGACCTGCGCCGCGGGGCAGGACATTCGCGAAGCCGCCCGCCGGGCCGCCTCCGACCGCGCCGCCGCACAGGCCGAGGCCCTGCAGGCGGAGGAAGCCATCCTGGCGGACCGGGAAAAACTGCGCGCCGAGGTCGAGCGGCTGGAACAGGAACAGTCCGCCCTCGAACAGGATCTGCGGGAGCTGACGCGCCGTCAGGAAGAAGGACATCTCCTGCGGGAGGATCTTGCCGAGCAGTGGTCCGGCCGGGAGCTGGGATTCCGGGAGATCTCGGGCAATGTGCGTGTGGCGGCCCGCGACCTGGAATCGCTGCTGAAGGCCTCGCCCCTGAGCGCGGGAGCGGACTGGCGCCTGGACACCATCAGCCCGCTTCTGGACAAGGGCTATTTCCCCGATATCGATGACATCGCCGGCATGGCGGATGTGTTCCTGGATGAGATAGAGCGGGGCGGCCAGGTCAGTCTGCGCGAAGGTGAGTTTGTCGGGCGGGACGGCCGCCGGAACATGGGCCGGATCTTCCAGCTGGGCAAGTTCAACACCGTCTATCAAGCCGGCGGGGAAACGGGATTCCTGGTCTGGTCTCCCGAGGGGCACCGTCTGTTTGCCCTGGCGGAACTGCCGCCGCGTTCGGTGCGGCGGTCGCTGGACAGGTATCTGGCCGGGGAATCCGACCTCGTTCCCCTGGACATGAGCGGCGGCGTCGCGCTGCGCCAGCTGACCCAGCACACCGACCTCATCGAGCAGGTGCGGCAAGGCGGGCCGATCATCTGGCCCATCTTCCTGATCGCCTTGGCCGCGCTGGTGATCGTGGTCATCAAGATCGTTTACCTGAACCGAATGCACGGCAATACGGACCGCATCATGGGCGAGGTGAACGAGCTGGCGGCCAGGGGCGACTGGGCGGCCTGCGATCAGATCGTCGCCGGGCACCAGGGCAAGAAGTGGCCGGTGGTCCGGGTGATCAAGGCGGGGCTCGCAGCCCGGGAGGATTCCCGGGAAACGCTGGAGAGCGTGCTGCAGGAGGCGATCCTGCACGAACTGCCCCAGGTCCAGAAAGGGATCGCCATGCTGGCGGTCCTCGGGGCGGTGGCGCCCCTGCTGGGGCTATTGGGCACCGTCACGGGCATGATCGACACCTTCCGGGTCATCACCCTGTTCGGC
>DAOWLV010000228.1 GCA_030643455.1 Candidatus Krumholzibacteriia bacterium
GGCAAGTTGCTGGCCCGCAAGGGATTGTGGGTTTCCGAGTACCGGGTCGAATCGGGTCTCAACTGCGGTGGCCATGCCTTCGGAGGAAAGGGTACGTTGCTGGGGCCGGTCCTGGAAGAGTTTGTCCAGAAGCGCGAAGCCCTGGCCGAACAGCTGGGTGAGATCTGGACGGCGTCCATGCAGGAGATGGGACGGGCCATTCCCGAAGCGAAGATGGATTTCCGCGTCACGGTGCAGGGCGGCATAGGCACGTCCGAGGAAAACCGGATGCTCGAAAAGGAATACAAGGTGGACGGCACGGGCTGGGCCAGTCCCTTCCTGCTGGTGCCCGAGGTGATCAACATCGATGAGAGCCACCTGCACAAGATCCAGGTAGCAAACGAAGATGATGTCCACCTCAGCGACTCGTCGCCCCTCGGAGTGCCCTTCTGGTGCCTGAAGACCTCGCTCAGCGAGGAGAGCCGCCTCGAGCGCATCGCTGAAGGCCACCCGGGCAGCGAGTGTCCCAAGGGATTCCTGGTCTCGAACACCGAATTCACCGATGTGCCCATCTGCACGGCCAGCCGAGCCTACCAGCGGCGCAAGCTCATCTCCCTCGGCGGCAATCCTGATGACCTTCCCGTTCTTGCCGAGGACGTGACCATCAAGGCCTGCATCTGCCACGACCTGGCCGGGTCCGCGACGGTGGTCAACGACATCGATCCCGCCGCCAAGACCGCGATCTGCTGCGGTCCCAACACGGTCTACTTCTCACGGGTGGCCAAGCTGCGTGAAATGGTCGATCACATCTACGGTCGGGCCAGTCTGCCCATCAATGCCGAGCGCCCGCACATGTTCCTCAAGGAGATATCCCTGCACCTGGATCGTCTGAAGAGGGATCTCGAACGCCGCCGCGCCGGTTTTCTGGACGTCAAGAACCTGTCCCTGGATGAAATCCAGGCCAACCTCTTGACCGGGATCCGCCAGTACCGCGGCTTGGCTTCCCAGATGGCCGCCGGCTCCAAGAAAGCTTTCCTGGCCAGGCTGGAAAACCTGCGCGGAGACCTGGACGAGATCAAAGACTGATCGAGGGATCCGGCAGCAGTATTTCCGGAGGACTCAAAGGGATTTCCACCACGAAACGCGACCACTGCCCCGGTTCGCTGACCACGCGCACGGTGCCGCCCAGGCGGTAGAGGATGTCGTGCACGATGGACAGCCCCAGGCCTGTTCCCTGCCCGGCCGGCTTGGTGGTGTGGAACAGGTTGAAGATCTTTTCCTGATCCTCCTTGGGAATACCCACACCGTTGTCCTGGATGGTGACCAGCAGGCGCCGGGCATCCACGCTGGTCATGATCTCCAGCATACCCGTCCGGCCCGGAACTTCCTGCATGGCGTCGATCGAATTCTTGATCAGGTTGACGAACACCTGCTGCAACAGCATGGGGTCGGAAATGAACTCGGGGAGATCCGGGGTGTAGAGCCGCACGATCTCAATACGGGACCGCCTGATCTCGATCCCCAGCACGCCAAGGCATTCCTCCAGCAGTTCTTCGATGTCCACGTTCGCCATGCCCGCATGCTGGGTGCGCACGAACCCCAGCAGGCTGTGGGTGATGGCTGTCACGCGCTTGACCTGGTGGTGAAGCCGTTCCATGGCCTTGCCAAGGATTGTCCTGGTTTCAGGCTTGAGCGCCTCGCCTTCATCTTCAAGGGTTTCCTCGACCAGCCCGGCGATCGTGTCGATCACGGCCAGGGGATTGTTGATCTCGTGGGCCACTCCGGATGCCAGCTGCCCGACGGCGGCCAGACGTTCGGAGCGGATCAGGTCGTTCTTCAGGCGCAGACGCGTGGTCAGATCCCGGCACAGGCAGACCACTTCCAGCGGTTTGCCGTCGGGCCCGTCGATCAGGGTCAGGCTGATGTTGCAGATCACCGCCCGCTGGTCCTTGCTGCTGAACTCGGCCTCGTAGCTGGTGGCGTGGCCGTCGTGAAGGGCCTCGGCAAAAAGTTTTTTGAAATTATCCGGGTTGGCGCAGAGCCGGTGGGCCGGGGTTCCGGCCACTTCCTTCCCTGAATATCCCAGCGAGCTTTCGGCCCCGCTGTTGAAGGTCAGGATGTTGCCCGCCGGATCGGTCAGGAAGATGATGTCCCGGCTGTTTTCCAGCACCTCGCGCAGGTATTTCTGGGTTTCGTTGAGCTGATCGTCGACCTGGTGGCGTTTCTTTTCACTTTCGTGGAGTTCGGTCGTGTCCTCGATTAGACCGTACAATCCTTCCACCCGTCCGTTCTCGATGACGGGAAACAGGGTGACCTGTACGTGCATCATCTGGCCCTTGACTGGCAGGACACCTGTTGCGTGCAGGGTGCGGCGGCCGTTCAGGGTCTCCTGCTCCACCTGTTGCAGCCACCGTGCTCCGCCTGCCGGGAAGATGACGTTGTCCCGTTTGCCCATCACCTCGGATTCGCGGACACCCAGGACCCTCTGGGCGTGATTGTTGATCTTCCGGAAACGGAGTTCGGTGTCCTTGATGTAGATGGAAAGGGGTGCGGTCTCGACGAAGATGTTCAGCCGCAGCCGGGTTTCCTTGAGCCGGCGGCTGTCCGAGCGCAGGGCCCGGTTGTCCTCTGCCAGGCGAATGGCACTCTGGATGATGTTGTCCGCTTCCGGGCCCAGCACCGGGATGTGGGGAAACAGGCCGGTGCGCAGCGCGGCGGCCACATCGTGGCTTTCCGAGCCGAGGATCACGAGGTCCAGGTCGTCGCGGGTCAGGATGTCATCGATGCTGGTGGAAATTTCCTGTATGTCCGCGCCATGGACCAGGTCGATGTTCGGGCTGTCCGGGCCGGGGTCGAGATCGACCACGGCCACGATATTCAGGCGCAACAGAGGGGAGCGGGTGACCAGACCGGCCAGCAGATCGGAAAGTCGGCGGCCTTCGCCGACCAGGGCGGTGTTAATCCTGTTCGTACTCACTGCGCAGGTTTTCACTCTCTTCAATCAGATCCCGGGGACTGGTCGTGCTGCTCATCAGTTCGTTCAGTTTTTCCTCGAATTCCTTCTGCATCCGCAGCCGCCGATGCTCGGCCGCGGTTTGGATCAGGTCGTGGAGCTCTTCGAAATCGTATGGTTTCAGGATGTAGCGGAAAGCGTTGAGACGCCCGGCTTCCCAGGCCGAGTCGTGGCTGCCGTGGCCGGTGAGCATGAGCACCTCGACGAAGGGCTGAAGACTCTTGAGGTTTTCGATGACGGTGATGCCGTCCATGTCAGGCATCTTGAGATCGACCACGGCCACGTCGAACTTCATTTCCGTGGCAGCCGAAACGGCCTCCGCCCCGCTGAGGGCCATGGTGACGTCGAGGCCGCGCTTGCGCAGACGGTGGGCCAGGAAGGTGACCAGATCCTCCTCGTCGTCGGCAAGGAGAAGGCGGATGGGTTTGGAGCTTTCCTCGATCATGGTTCGGATCTTTCGCTGAGTGGCCGTGGCAAATCAGAATTCCCCGGTTCAGTTGAATGATCAACCTGCGGGGCGGTCCGTGTCAAGTGGCTCAAAGCCCCCGCAGGTAATCGGGCCGGAGGCTGTTTTCATCCCGTGTGGCCAGAACGTGGTCCAGGGCGGCCAGGGCCTTGTCCCGGTCAGCAGGCAGATTGAGACTCAGGGGCAGATAGTTGCTGGCGTGGTTGGAATCGAACCGGCAACGGGAAAAGCGGCTGTCCCGAACGAGAACCCGTAATTCCTCCAGCAGGCCCCAGCGGTCCGGCAGGGTGAACTTCCCTGCTTCCTGTAGCCGAGCCAGTGGTGTGCCGGGAATGACGGTGGTCGTCAAGGCGCCCACGAAGGGGGGATCCATGGCCGTGAGGATTTCGGCCGTCCTGGCTGCGTGGATGGCTGATCTGTCGATGCCGCCCAACCCGAGCATCACCATCACCGAGTGGCGAAGGCCGGCCTCGCGCAGTCGGCCGGCCGCGGTGACGGCTTCTTCCGCGGTGGAACCCTTGACCACCTGTTCCAGGACCACGTCGTCGCCGCTTTCCACCCCGTGATAGACGATTCCCAGACCCAGTTCCCGCAACCGGGCCAGCTCCCCGGGAGTCTTGCGCAGGATGCTGCGGGCATCGCCGTAGATGCCCACCCGGCGCACGGTGGGAATCCTATCCCGCAGCATTTCAAGGATGTGGACAAGGTGGTCAAAAGGAAGGATGAGGGCGTCGCCGTCGCACAGGAAGACCCGGCGGATGGTTGCTCCGGCGGCACTGATCCGGGCGGCCTCTTCGATGTCCGCCGCGACTGTGGCCATCGGCTTGATGCGGAATCGCTGCTCGTCCATCTCGTACATCGCGCAGTAGGAGCATTTGTTGTGGCTGCACCCTACGGAGATCTGCAGCAGCAGACTATCCGCTTCGCTGGGTGGTCGGAAGATGCGTCCGATGTGGTCCAATTTCGTGTCTCTCCTCGAGGTTTGTCCGACTGCGTGCTTGCCGCGGGCTTTCCCGCAGGGTTCTTGCGCGAGTCCGATCAACGCAGCTTTCCTGTAATCAACATTTTCCGCAACAATAAGTAATCCACAAAGTATCACGGGATTGTGGACAAATTGCATCAATAATCAAAAAATACCTGTTTACAGAATATAAAGAAAAATCTAAATTGGATACTAAGTGAAACCGAATATCGGTTTACCCGCAGGTTGCGGGGAAAACACATCGGGTCGGAACCGTTACGTCAGATTGACTTTGGGCGAGAGTCACTCATCGGCAGGTTCCGGCCTTCCTTTTTCCCACCTCGACTATCTGTTTTCCTCCAGTCCGACAAAGACTCCGTCAACAATGATGACCTGATCCAGGTCCGGCCCCAGCAGGCGCACCTCCTTGACCTGTATCCGCGGCTGGGTCTCCGGGATGTAGACCCGATCCAGGTGGATGACGGCGTCGGGTCCCGAAAAATCGTCAGGTCCGACGGATCCCCCGAAATGGTCGCTGCGTCCGAAGGCGATGTGCAGACCGAGTTTTTCATCCAGCAGGATGGAACCGGTGGGCTTCAGGCCGAAATCCCCCAGCACGCCCAGGCCGAGTTCAGCCAGGTTGGCGTAGGCGGGTTCACGGTTGATGTGGTCGGTTTCCCGGGCACTGGCCGGGCCGGAAGTCAACACTTCGACCGCCTTGTTGCCTTTAACCCGGTACAGCACGACCTCGTCGTCGATCTGCACCGGCAGCACCCCTTGCGATCCACTGGGGTCGCCTTCGATTTCCCCCTCGTAGGGCACGATATAGGCCTCTCCGGAGGGCAGGTTGCCGGCCACGCCGTTGTCGGGAAACAGCCCGCCGGAGGCGTGTCCCATGTTGTGGCGCAGGTCCAGGACCAGTTCGTGGGCGGTTTCGTCGGCCAGGAAGTCGAAATGCGCTGATTCGGCGCGGTCCAGCAACTCCTTGAGCAGGTTCACCCGCCGGTTGATTTCACCGTAATCCAGGCGCAGGGCGGGGATCATCGAAGGCAGGAATCCCGGCATGGTGGCCGCGCGGAATCCACCGTCGCGCGTGGCGACCTTCAAGGGGGCCGTGGCCGAAAGCTCGGTGGGGGCCAGGACCATGGTGTGGGTGGAAAACAGATCGGCAAAAGGGCGGCTGTCCCAGCCGGACACGTCGTCGGCATGATCGGGCACCGTTTCGCCGTCGCCGGGATGGCAGGCAGACGGCAGATCGGCATTGTTGCCCCCGGCATTGGGGTACCAGGCCAGGGTGATGCGGTCCAGGCCGAGGTTGTCCTGCTCGGAAACCAGCTTTTTGTACCAGTCGGCGGCCATTTGGCGGCGCCCGGCCC
>DAOWLV010000414.1 GCA_030643455.1 Candidatus Krumholzibacteriia bacterium
GAAGCGGTGCCCCTGTCCCCAGTCGCAGTTGCGATTGCGGATCCCATGCCCGAACCGTCTCAGCACGCGGGCCGTTTGTTCCGCCGTTTCCCCGTGGCTGACCTGCAGTTTGTCGGGCGTCAGGTCGTGGGCATGGCCCCCGAGCTGGGTCATGCCCGCCTCGAAGGAATTCCGGGTGCGGGTGCTCTGCTCGTAGAACATCATGAACAGGGTCTTGTCCGGCAGCAGACGGTGGGGTTCGCCGGCAGCGAACTTCTTCTTCAGGTCAGTGCTTGTCGCCAGAAGAAGTTCGATCTCGTCGTCGGACCATTCCTGGGTAGAAATGAAATGCCGACCCTTGAGGTCAATGGTCATGGGGAATCCTTTCAATGGTACTGCGTAACGGGGAAACCATACCCCAAGGCAGCCGGCGAAGGCACAAAAAAAACCGCCCGCCGGATTGGCGGGCGATTGATACCAGAAAGAAGAATTAACTACCGATAGTTCGCCTTCAAGGTTCCCCAGGTTGTGTGGTCGGCGCCGACGGCGCCACAATCGGCGAAGTGGACGCCCAGCCCGGTGAATACATCGATGGGGAAGAAGGAATATTCGAGGCAGGGATCAAATTCGTCATCGATGACCGTATCGCCGGAGCAAATGCTGCTCAGCCGGCGCAGGGTGTGATTCTGGGTGTTGCCTTCGGAGCAGGACCAGTAGTCCCCGGGGTCTTCGCCGACCCTGCCGAAACTGTCCACGGCCTGACTGCCCGCGAAAAGAAGGACCAGGGCGTCGTTCCCGTTGAAATTGAGTTCGCTGTGGGTCTGGTTGGCAACCGCCAGAAGCGCAGGTTCGGACTGGGGATTGGCGATGACCCAGGCCTCGCCCGAATCAAGGTCCACCGCATCCAGGGGGATGCTGACCGAGGTGGTGCTGCCGTTGGAATACCGCTCGATGGTATAGGAGCCCAGATTGATGACATCCTCGGTGCCGTTGAAGATTTCCAGGGCCTTGTTGTTGCCCGAACCTTCCAGGTACTCGGTGATCAGTAGACTGCTGGTCTGGGCCAGGGCCGGGCCCGCCAGGAGGCAGATCATCGACAAGAGAAAAATTAACCGTAGCATCATTGAACTCCCGTTCCGAGAGGGTCCGTGGAAAGGCCGGGAAACCAACGGACCGCGGTTCATTGGAGGCCTTGGGCATGATGATATTATATCAAATCACCACAAGATTTGTCAAACCAAATCAGCCGCCAAAGGGCGGAAAACCAGGAAAAATCAAGCGATTCAGGTGTCAGGCATCTGGTGTGAGGTCACTGACCGCCAAGTTCACCGGGCAGGGCGGAATAAAAGGCGCAGGCCGCCAGGACGTCTTCCACGGGAACGAATTCGTTGGCGGTGTGGGCAACGTCTTCCTGTCCGGGGCCAAAACCGAAACAGGGAACCTGGTGCAGGCCCATGATGGCCACACCGTTGGTGCTGAAGGTCCAGCGGGAAATCTCGGGCACCCGACCGGTCACCCTGGTGAAGGCCCGGCCGGCGGCGGCCAGTGCGGGATGTCCCTCGTCCAGCACCCAGGTAGGATAATATTTATCCATGGGATAGACCAGTCCGGTCCATGCCTTTTCCTCGTATCTCAGGGTGAAGACCTCGGCTGCGACCCCGGCATCGGCAAGGGCGGTCTCCACTTCGGCAAGGGCCGATTCACGGGTTTCGCCTGTGGTCAACCGCCGGTCGATGTGGAACTCCGCCTCGTCGGGAACGGCACAGAGACTGGGTCCCTTGCTGCCGATCCAGGTCACGGTGCAGGTGCCCTTGCCGAGGAAGGGGTCGTCCTGCAGACGGTCATTGAGATCTTCGATGGCCCGGACCGCTGGATTGATTCGGTAGATGGCGTTGTCACCGAGGTGGGGCATGCTGCCGTGGCAGGAGCGGCCCTTGACCCGGACCCGGATTTCCATGCGACCCCGCTGCCCGCGGTTGATTCGCAGGCCCGTCGGTTCGGTTGACACGACCAGTTCCGGGGCGAGGGTTTTTTCGGTGAGGATGTGGTGCCAGCACAGGCCGTCGCAGTCTTCTTCCATGACCGAGCCGACCATCCAGACCTGGAAGCCGTCCAGCAGGTCCAGTTCCTTCATGACCGCGCCGGCGTAGACCATGCCAGCCATGCCGGCCTTCTGATCCACGGAGCCACGCCCGAATACCTTGCCGTCTTCCAGCTTGCCGGTGAAGGGATCACAATCCCACTGGGAACGGTCGGTCACATCGACGGTGTCCAGGTGGGCGTCGAAGGCGATCACGCGCGGGCCGTCCCCGATCCGGCCCAGGACATTCCCCAGGGAATCGATGAGCACCTCGTCGAAACCCACCTCGCGCATTTGGCGGGCGACCCTGCGGACCACCGTTTCCTCCTGCCCGGACAGGCTCGGCACGGCGATGATGTCCCGCAGAAAGGCGATCAGCGGAAGTTCCAGTTCGCGGATCCGCGCCAGGATCCTGTCGGCGCTGTTCCCCTCGGTCATGGGTTCAATCCCATCGCCTTCCAGAGCCTGGCGGCGGTTTTCTGCAGCAGCCTGGCGTCCACCGGCGGACTGTCACCGTTCAGATAGACCCGCCGGCCTCCGGCATAGACGGCGTGGATGTCCCAGGGGTGGAAATCGAACAGCAGATGTCCGAGCCAGGTGTCGGTGGTCAGGGGAGTCTTCTGGAAATTATCCAGGAGGATGAAGTCGGCCGGAGCGCCGCCGTCGAGGCTGCCGAAAGGCTCGCCGAAAACCTGGCGGGCCAACCGGAAATTACCCAGCCAGAAGCGGGTGGCATCCGCGTGGCTCAAGGGCCCACGACCGCCTTCGTTGCCCCGGAAGTAGGTGGTGCGAAGTTCGCCCCACATGTTGTCGTCCAGGCCGTCGGAACCGATCCCGCAGTTGACCGGGAAACGGTCCACCGGGGCACGGCCCACCCCGTTGTTCATGTTCGAGCGCCCGCAGTGGATCAGCCAGACGCCTTTTTCCTCCAGTGTCTGCATGTCGATGGGGGAAAGGTCCACACCATGGGCGAAGATGCTGCCCGGCCTGACCAGACCGAATTCCGCCAAACGGTCCAACGGGTCCTTCCAGCCGCGGTCGTGGCTCACTTCACGGTCGGTCGTGCCCTCGGCCAGGTGGATGTGCAACCCCGCGCCCATGCGGCTGCAGATGCCCTCGAGCAGAACC
>DAOWLV010000169.1 GCA_030643455.1 Candidatus Krumholzibacteriia bacterium
CGGTTCTTCCAGATGGACCTGCAGCGCCGCAACGCCGCCGGTGAGCTGGCCGCCCTGATGGGGCCGGCCCTGCTGAGCACCGACCGTGACACGCGTCGTCACCGTTTTCGGATGCGCGCCGAACAGGTGGTCGCTGCAACGAGTGGCCCCGACCTGGAAATCCTGGACGCCTACACCTCCGGAGTGAATGCCGGTCTGGCTGATCTGAAGGCGCGACCCTTCGAATACCTGATCCTGCGCCAACAACCGGAACCATGGCGCCCGGCCGACACGGTGCTGACCCTGCATGCCATGTTCCTGGACCTGAGTCTGTCCACTGCGGATACCGAAGAGGCATACGCCAACGTTCGTGACAATCTGCCGCCCGCTCTGGCCGAGTTTCTGTTGCCCTGGGGAAACCGCTGGGAGGCGCCGGTCCAGACCGAGCCCGTACCGGGAGTTCGGATACCCGACGAATCCGCATGCAATGTTCGAGAATGGTCATTCGAAGGCCTCACCTACGATGAGTTCCGGACCGAAAACCAGGAACCGCCTCGGCAGGACACCGCCGGAAGCAACAACTGGGCGGTGGCCGGCTCGTTGACCGGACACGGCGGCGCCCTGCTGGCCAATGACATGCACCTGGGCCATGGGTTACCCAACATCTGGTACCGGGCGCGCATGACCTGGCCCGAGGCCGAGGGCAAGCTCACCGTGGTAGGTGTTACGCTGCCGGGCACGCCGGCGCTGGTCACTGGCAGCAACGGCCAGGTGGCCTGGGGCTTCACCAACAGTTACGGCGATTGGGCTGATCTGGTCATCATTGAAGACGATCCGGAAGATCCGGCGCGGTATCGCACACCCGATGGCTGGAAAACAATGACGCGCAAGGCCGAGGTCATCATGGTGGCCGGTGCTTCGCCGGATACGCTATGGGTGGAGGAGACCATCTGGGGTCCGATTTGGACGACCGACACCAAGGGCCGCCGTCTGGCCCTGCGCTGGACCGCGCATGACACAGAAGCGGTGAATCTGAACCTCAGGCACCTGGAAACGGCAGCGAATATCGATGCGGTGATGGCCATGGCCGGTACGATAGGGATCCCCGGGCAGAATCTGATATGCGCCGATGCCCAGGGCCGCATTTCCTGGACCATCGTCGGGTCCATCCCCCGGCGGGTGGGGTGGGATGGCCGCCTGCCCGTTTCGTGGGCCGATGGGACATGTCGCTGGGATGGTTACCGCGAACCTGCGGTCCAGCCGCGGGTGGTCGACCCGGTCGAGGGGCGTCTCTGGTCGGCAAACAACAGGGTGAGCTCCGGTGAAGCCCTGGCGGTGATCGGCGACGGTGGTTATGGCCTCGGCGCACGCGCCCGCCAGATTCGCGATGACCTGCGGGCCTTGGACCATCCCGTGGAAAAGGACATGCTGGCGGTGCAACTGGATGATCGTGCCCTTTTCATGGGGGAGTGGCGCGATCTGGTGCTGGAGGGCCTGAAGCGGTTTCCGCCTGCCGCGGACTCGCCGTCGGCGGATTTTTTGCGAGTAGTGAGGGATGACTGGTCCGGCCACGCGGATACAGGGTCGGTGGCCTACCGTCTGGTGCGAAATTTCAGCTACGAGTGCATCGATGGGGTGTATGGTCTTCTAACCGGCGGTTGCGTGGCGGCCGATCCGGACTTCCGGTCCGTCTGGCTGCCGTATCGCCACGCGGTGACATGGGAGGTGTTGGCCGCACGGCCGGATCATCTGTTGCCGCCCTGGAACGACGACTGGGACGACTTTTTGCTCAAGGCGGTGCAGCGGACAATGGAATTTCCGGTCACCCAGGACCGGGAGCTGTCCAGCTACACCTGGGGCAACCATAATGTGGTTGTGGTCGCGCATCCTTTCACCCAGCTTGTACCCTGGCTGTCGCGCTGGCTGGCCGCGCCGTCCCGGGCCCAGCCCGGCGACTCGTTCATGCCGCGGGTGCAACACCGCCGCAGCGGGGCCAGTGAGCGAATGGTGGTCTCGCCGGGACGAGAGGAAGACGGCATCCTGCACATGCCCGGTGGGCAGAGCGGACATCCACTCTCGCCGTTTTTCCTGAACGGTCATGAGGACTGGGTGACCGGCAGGGCCACTCCGCTGCTGCCGGGGCCGGCGGAATTTCGGCTGGAACTGGTTCCCTAGATCCTGACAACCGCTGGAAAGCTGAGGAAAAACGAGTGGCATTCTTATCCATTTTGAAAAAGCTGGTAGGTGGTGGTGAAACACCTCCCCAGAGCGCAAAGACAATGAGCCGAAACGCCCCTTGCTGGTGTGGAAGCGGCAAGAAATACAAGCAGTGTCACTTTGAAAAGGATCGGGGATATTTTACGGCCAAGCTGAATGAATCCTGCAAGGGACCAACCTGACAACGCTGATCATGCTGGAGAGTTTCTCCGGTTCCGGTCATTGAGGCGAGGACGATGTCTCGGATGAGGACCCGTTTCCGGCCAAAAACCATCTGCTGGGTTCTGCTGGCAGTGATTCTGCCGGCCACCGCTCCGGCCGCCGAATACACGGTCACCGGCGACTGGCGTCAGATCGAGGACTTTTTCCTGCCCCTGCCCCCGGGTTCACAAGAGGGCGCCATCGGTGTGACCGTCACCGCGGACCGGCCCATCGAACTGGTGGAATCGGACCCGGCCTTCGTGCGTGAAGACGCCTTCACTTTTTCCACCGTCTTTCCCTGGAACTGGACCCAGCCCCGGACTCCGGGGTTTTACGACGATCTGGGAGACACGACCTTCATCCTCGTTACGCCCTCGCCTCCCCGCGACTACACCCCCGGAGCCCATGGCATTCCCGTTGTCAGCATCACTACTGAACTGGCGGGGCTGTGGGATCCCGAAACGGGGATCTACGTTGTGGGCAACTATACAAACTTCGATCAACGCGGCGGCGCCTGGGAGCGTGAGGCCCGCTTCCAGTATTTTGAACCCGGAAACGGCCTGGTGGTGGACGAGCCGTGGGCTTGCGCATTCACGGCGGATTCAGCCGTTTTTACCATCAGAAAGGCCTGCGGATCTACTTCGACGATTTCGGGACCGCCGATCAGGTCGAACACCCCTTTTTTCCGACCGGACCGGCCACCTTCCGCCGCCTGATCTGCCGCGCCAACCGCTTCGACAGCGTGGCGCTCAATACCAATCTGGCCGAGGGATTGATGGGTGACCTGGGCCACGCAGCCAGCCGGTTCCGTTTCACCGCTCTTTACCTGAACCGGGAATACTGGGGCGCGTACAACCTTCGCGAACGCCTGGACGACGAGTTCTTCGAACACAACTGGAGCCTGGCGCGCAAGGGTGACTGGAACTTCATCAAGGACGGCGAGGTCAAGGAGGGCACCGCCACCGGCTGGCGGACCTTCCTTTCATCTTTCGGTGCGGTTTCGGATCCCACCGACCCGGTCTGGTTCGACAAGGTGCGCCGGACCATGGATCTGGCCAGCTATATCGACTGGCAGCTGATCAATTTCTACCTGGCGCCCAGCGACAACGGGTTCGCCTGGAATCTCGCGATGTATCAACCCGGCGATCACCCCTGGCGCTTCGTGATGTGGGATGAAGACCTCATCATGGATCCCGTGGACATTGCCGCGGACATGTTCCGGTTTTTCACCTCCGATGGCCCGGACCAATGGGCCGAACGACAGGCCCCATCCGACCAGCGCTCCTGGACCGGCGAACAGCAGGAGTGGCTGACCATGTTCCGGACCCTGCTGGGCAACCCCGATTTCCGGTCCCTGTTCCGCTCCCGGTACGAGTTCCTGATCAGCACGGATTTGACGCCGGACGCCTTGGTGGCTCGACTTGATGCCTTGAAAAATGAACAGATGCCCGAGATCCCCGGACAGGCTGAAAGATGGGAGGGATTCCAGGTCGATTGGTACGAGGACTATGTCGATAGTGCTCGGCAGTGGATCCTGGATCGCCAACCGCATTTCCTGGCCCACGCGGACCGCTTTTTCGCCGATTGGCCCGCCCCCGAATGGCCCGGAACCCATGAGGGATTGGTGATCAACGAGATCATGCCAATCAACACCGCTACCATCACGGACGAGAGCGGTGACCACGACGGATGGCTTGAGTTGTATAACGACGGGCAAAAAACCATCAATCTGACGGGCGTGACCATTTCCACCGAACAATCCGGCCCCGCGAGCTGGGAGATGCCCGCGGTATTGATTCGCCCCGGTGAACATAAACTTGTGTGGCTGGACGGTCAGCAGACCGAGGGCGCGCTTCATTCTCCTCTGGTTATGTACTCGCGCGGCGATGTTATCAAGTTGCTTGCACCTATGGCCGCCGGGGGTTGGGAAATAGACCGCCGGGATTACGGGGACATGCAGGCCGACGTGTCGGTGGGACGCTCCCTGGATGGTCTCGATGATTGGATCACCCAGACCGAGCCAACGCCCGGGGCCCCCAACAATACTGTAATCATCCCGCCCGGCCCGGTTCCCCGCGCCGTTGTCCTGCAGGACAACTATCCCAACCCGTTCAACCCGGAAACGAACCTGATTTTCGGACTTCCCGTCAATCAGAGGGTCAGGATCCAGGTATTCGATACCCGCGGTCGCCTGGTCACAACGCTGATCGATGATTATCTGGATGAGGGGTATCATCCGGTGAAGTGGAACGGGACCGATGCGCGCGGAAGAGCGGCGGCATCGGGAGTCTATTTCGCGCGGATGGAATCGGGTGGAACCACCCTGACCAACTCCATGACCCTGGTTCGTTAGGGGGTTTTCCCGGGTCCATCCATCTTCTTGACGGCACCCTCGATCCAGGAGGCGGCCCGTTCGTTGATTTCGGCGGGTTTTAATCCCTCGGGCTCGATCATCGGACCGATGGCCAGCTGGACGACTCCCGGTGTGATCGGCCAACCGCCCCGCGGCCAGTACAGACCCGCGTTATGGGCCACCGGGACCACCGGATAGCCGCTTCGGGCCGAGAGCATGGCTCCGCCGGGGATGTATTTGGAAGTCTCTCCCGGCAGGGTGCGTGTTCCCTCGGGAAAGATGACCACCCACAGCCCCTTGTCCAGCCTGTCCTTGCCCTTCGCGATCACCTGTTTCAGGGCTTTGGTGCCACCCTTGCGGTCGATGGCGATCGCACCGGACATGGCCAGCCCCCAACCGAACACCGGAATCCAGACCAGGATTCTTTTCAACACCCAGGTCTGCTCGGGAAAGATGAGTTGCAGTGTGAAAGTCTCCCAGGCGGATTGGTGTTTACACAGGATGATCCCGTTCCGGTCCGGAATGTTCTCCTGGCCGGTGACCTCGTGAGTCAGGCCGCAGGTGATGCGAAGCCAAACGACCGTGACTCTACTCAACATGGTGAACATGCGGTTGCGTGCCAACAGGGGCATGAACAGGGCGATCACCAATCCTGGAATAAGTCCCACGTTGATGACCCCCACGCCTGCATAGAATATCAGTGTGCGGATGTACGAAATCACTCAAACACTCCTGCCGCGGGATTTCAGGAACCACAACCACAGTCGGTTGCCTGTCGGTACATTGCCCGCAAACCCGGAATTCGGCAAGCGGACATTTAACCCGCTATTGTCGTAAAAAATGGGATTGGGCCCCTGGCTGTTGTATATTGGCACGGTGATTTTCAGCGAAAAGCAGTCCGGCCCCAGGTGCCGGCCAACCAAGGAGATGTCCATGAGGGCTCCCGCGCGCGATTTAATCAAGCTCTTCATCCTGACCGGAATCCTGGCCCTATTGCTGTCGGGGTTTGCTCTGGCCGCCGACGATGAAGCGCCCGCCGAGAAGATCAAGATCAACAGTCTGGATGAGCTGCCGGTTCATACCTACCCGCTGGATATCTCGGTCACCGAGCTGCTGGAAATACCCAAGCAGATGAAGGAACTCAGGAAACAGTTCCGCGCCGACATCGAATCCGATCTGGCCACCTACGAGATCACCGACACCGCCACCCTGAAGGGCATCTACCAGAATCTGGCCCTGCTCGACCTGGCGCAGGCCGAATACAAGAGCGCGCTTGACCATTTGAACAGGATCTCCGCCATGGAGGACAAGGAAGCCGCCAGGCTGATGGGCGGCATGACCACCAGGGCCTTCATCGCCGCCAAGAATAAAGTGCGCGGCTCGGCAACCCAGAAGGAATTCCACGCGGTCTTCGCCCGGGAGCTGGAAGTCTATCTCTTTGCCCTGCCCTACCGGGTGGTGCAGGACAAGGTCAAGGCCGACAAGGCCCGCGCCGAGTACATGAGCGAGAACCTGCTGATGGGCGTGGTCCAGTCCCAGATCGAACCCGCGGCCAAGGCCATGGGTGGCCTGAGCAGCGACCTGGCGGCCGCGGTGATCGGCATCCGCTACGCGATCGATCAGCGTCTGGCCCTGAATCCGGCCATCGTCTCGGTCTACGGCAAGTATCTGGACGCCAACAAGGTCGAAAAGGCCAATATCTGGCCCCAGAGGGAGTTGATCCTGAATGCCGAAGAGGATCTCGAACCCATCGTGGTAGGCATCTGGGATTCGGGTGTCGATGTAAACGTGTTCAAGGGTCAGATGTTCATCAACGAAAACGAAGTCAAGGATGGCACGGACACCGATGGCAACGGGTTCATCGATGACATCAACGGCATCGCCTACGACATGAACGGCGTGGCGAACACGGACATGCTGCATCCCCTCGGCGACCAGGACGGCAAGCTGGGTTCGGTCTTCCAGTATATGCAGGGGTTCACCGACATGACCGCCAACGTGGACAGCCCCGAAGCTTCCGCGGTGCGTACCAAGATGAAGAACATTCCCGCCGACCAGGTCGGGGATTTCCTGACCACCCTCGGTTTCGGCGGACTCTACATGCACGGAACCCACGTGGGGGGTATCGCGGCC
>DAOWLV010000210.1 GCA_030643455.1 Candidatus Krumholzibacteriia bacterium
AGGCCGGCGACGACATGCGCGGTTTCACCGTCACCTTCGCCCTGACCAACCTCGACCTCTGCGACGGGATCGCCAGTATCAACGAGGGCAACTACCTGAGCGGCATCAGTGGAACCTCTTTCGACATCACCGACAACCAGGACGGAACATACGTCGTCGCAGCTTCCATCACCGGCGAACCCTGCGGCGCCTCGGCCCTGACCGGCACGCTGTTCACCCTGGATGTCACCAACACCATTCCCAACGGGACAGGAACGATCGACGTGACCGGCGTGCAGCTACGTAACTGCAGCGATTTGCCCCTCCTCGGCGTGCCGGGTGGGCCGGCCGACATCGTCATCGATACCACACCGCCGGCCAGCGTGACCAATCTGGCCTTCAGCAAGGTCATGACGGGCAATCCGGCCGGCAACGTCATGTCGGTGGATCTGAGCTGGACGCCTTCGGCAGACCCCGATGCCGTCCTCGTGTCCGTGTACCGCAAGGGCTTCGGAGCCTATCCCGAGTTCAGCGACGGAGGCGGCAGCGCCCCGGTCCTTCCGACCGATCCTGTCAACGAAGGTTGGATCATCGTGGCCGTGGTACCGGTCGGTTCCAATGTCACGACTGACCTGGCTGCAAACCGCGATTACTGGTACTTCTGCACCCAGACGTTCGACGCCCTGGGCAACCCCTCGACCGCAGTGATGACCGGCGGTGTCCTGAACTATCTCATGGGCGACGTTTCCGACGGCGGGAATCCAATCCTGGACGGCGACAACCGTGTCTGGACCGAGGATCTCACCCTTTTCGGCGCCCACTACGGAACCGACCACGGCGATCCTCTTTACCTGAACACCCTGGACATCGGGCCTTCCAGCGATATGAGCGTCGAGGGCCTGCCGACGACCGACAACATGATCCAGTTCGAGGACCTCATTCTGTTCGGCCTCAACTACGGATTGGACGCGGTCTCCGCGCCCGAAATCCTGGCCTTCGGCAACGTCCCACCCCCCGCCAGCAGCAATACCATGGCCCTGCACCTGCCGGACCTGCCTGAAACCGGACAGACCTTCCAGGCGGACCTGGTGATGTCGGGCGACGGGCAGATCCAGGGACTGAATATCCCTCTGGCCTGGGATGCGGAAGTCGTGGAACCGGTCGCCGTTCAGGGTGGCCCGCTGTTGACCGAACAGGGCGGCAGTTCGCTGGTCCTGTCGTCCGAACCAGGTGTGGTCGATGTGTGTCTGGCGGGAATCCGTGAGAGTGGTATTTCCGGCGTCGGCAGGGTCGCTTCGGTGACCTTCAAGCTCCTGGGTTCCGGGGACCCCCAGATCCAGCTCACTGACATCGACGCCCGCGACAAGACAAACCAACCCGTTCCGGTCACCACGACCGAGGCGTCACCCGTGGGCGCCGGCGAGGAATTGCCGGTGACCTCGACCCTGCATCCCAACTATCCGAACCCGTTCAACCCGATGACGACCATCGCGTTTGATCTGGCGGTTTCGGGCCGGGTGCGGATCGACATCTACAGCGTCGACGGACGCCGGATCCGGACCCTGATCGACGGATCCTACGTGGCGGGCCGCCATGCCGAGGTCTGGAACGGACGGGACCAGACCGGACGCGCCGTCGCTTCGGGCACCTACCTGTACATCATGGAAGGCCCGGGCATCAAGCAGACCCGCCGGATGCTGCTGATCAAGTAGGATCCGGTTGGTGCTATTCCTTGATCCCGGCCAGATCCAGGAAAAACGCGTAGGCCAGCGCCTGCTCCTCGAGCCGGCGGAATCGGCCCGACTTGCCGCCGTGCCCGGATTCCATGTTGATCTTGAAGATCAGCGGATTGTCCCCGGTCCCCACCGCTCGCAGTTTCGCCACCCACTTGGCGGGTTCGAAATACTGCACCTGGCTGTCGTTGAGCCCGGCGGTAACAAGCATGGCGGGATAGGCCTGGGCTGACACCTGGTCGTAGGGTGAATAGCTGAGCATGTAGTCGTAATATTCCTTTACGTTGGGATTACCCCACTCGTCGTATTCGCCGGTGGTCAGGGGAATGGAATCATCCAGCATCGTGGTCACCACGTCCACGAAGGGAACCGCCGCCTCCACCCCGCGCCACAGATCCGGCTCCATGTTCACGATCGCTCCCATGAGCAGCCCCCCGGCAGACCCACCGGCGGCAAAGAGACGATCCCTGGACGTGTATTTCTTGTCCACCAGGTAACGGCCGCAGTCGATGAAATCGGTGAACGTGTTTTTCTTCTTGAGCAGCTTGCCGTCATCGTACCACTGGCGACCCATCTCCTGTCCGCCGCGAATGTGCGCGATGGCGAAGACGAATCCCCGGTCCAGCAGGCTCAAACGCGAGGATCTGAAACTCGCGTCCATGCTGGCGCCATAGGATCCGTAGGCGTAAAGGAGAAGGGGGCTTGTGCCATCAGGCTCGAACCCCTTGCGGTATACCAGGGACACGGGCACCATCTCCCCGTCCCGGGCAGGAACATGCAGGTACTCGGCCTGGTAATTGGCCCCATCGAAACCGCCGAGAATTTCCTCCTGCTTGATCAGCTTCTTTTTGCGGGTCTTCATCTCGTAGACGAAGGTGGACCGGGGTGTGGTCAGCGAAGTGTAAGAGAAACGCAGGTCATGCACATCCATCTGGGGATTGTACGACGTCCTGACCGACCAGGTGGGTTCCCCGAAATCGAGATGATGAGGATCGCTTCCATCCATCGGCACCACCTTGATGTGGGTCAGACCGTCGAACCGTTCACCAAGCACCAGGTAGTCATCGAAGATTTCGACATCCTCGAGCAGAACGTCGTCACGGTGGGGCACGACTTCCTTCCAGTTCGCCAGCCAGGTCTGCTCCAGGCCGCATTCCATGAGCCGGAAATTGGTGGCATGCAGGTTGGTCAAAACCAGGAACCTGTCGCCCTGATGGCTCACCCTGTATTCCACATCACGTTGCCGGGGTTGGAAGACGCGGAATTCACCGGTGGGATTGTCGGCATCGAGCAGTCGGTACTCGGTGCTGAGGGTCTGGCTGGATGCGATGAAAAGGTACTTGTCCGATTTGGAGCGGCGAACGTAGCAACGGAAAGTGTCGTCCTTTTCCTCGAAGACCAGGACGTCCCGTGAAGTGTCCGTGCCCAGTTCGTGCCGCCAGATCTGGTAGGGGCGCAGGGTTTCGGGATCCTGCCGCGTGTAGAAAAGGGTCTTGTTGTCCATGGCCCAGGTCACGTTGCCGGTCACGTCCTTGATCTCATCCGTCAGGATCTTGCCCGTGGTCAGATCCTTCACACGGAGTGTGTAGAAACGGCGGCCGAAAGTGTCCACCCCGTAGACCGCCAACTTGCTGTCAGGACTGACATTGACTCCGCGCAGGGAAAAATAACCAAGCCCCTCGCCCATGGCGTTTCCGTCGAACATGATCTCTTCGTCGCCGTCCATGCTCCCGGGCCGGCGGCAGTGCAAGGCGTACTCGCCGCCCTTGATATAGCGGGTGTAGTACCAGTAACCGTTCAATTCGTAGGGCGCCGAGGAATCGTCCTTCTTGATGCGTCCCTTCATTTCCTCGAACAGATCCTCCTGGAGTTCCTCCGTATGCGCCATGACCTTGGCCAGGTAGGCGTTTTCGGCCTCGAGGTAGGCGATGACTTCGGGGTTTTCCCTCTCGTTGAGCCAGAAGTAGTTGTCGATACGGGTGTCGCCGTGGAGAGTCATTTCATGGGGACGCATTTCCGCCATGGGCGCTTCGTCCTTGCCTCCACAACCGGCCAGGGCCGTGAGCGAAAGGATCATGGCGAGAACCACCCTCGTTTTCGTCTGCATGGGATCACCTCGTGGCGGCCACCACGATCTCGGTGGCCTGGATAGGGGTAACAGCGCAGTCTGGTCGAAACATGGTAGACCGGGCTAATCTGCGCAATGGTCCCCACGGAATCATGTCCATGGGAGCTGTCATTCGGAAACTGTCATCGATGGTAAAACCCGACTGGACCAGGAGCTTCTCGATTTCCCGCAGACGGTAGATGCGGGCACGGGCCCAGCGGTCGTGCAACTTCTTGGGCCACCAGCTGACCAGGGGCACCCGGTTCCAGGGTAACAACGGCAAATCGGCCCCATGTGTTTCGAAAACCCACCACCGGTTGGGCACCGAAACGATCAATTTTCCCCCGGGCCTCAGGATCCTCCGCATTTCGGCCAAAGCCGCCCGTTCGTTGGGAACGTGCTCCAGGACCGTGAACGAGGTCACCACATCGGCGGTGCCGTCGGGCAGGGGAATGGGCCCGTCACCGGTAGCCACGGCCGCGATGCGGTCTTCCAGGCCACGGGTCACGATTTCACGGCGAAAATCCTCCAGGAAGACCTCGCTGACATCCACCCCGGTCACCCGATCGAAATCCCCGGCAAAGAGCAGGGTCTGGGCCCCGTTGCCGCAACCGAAATCCACCAGATGGCGTCCCTCCGGAGGAATAGCAGGGGGCGGAAATAGCGGCCTGACCAGACGAGCCCTGCGTTCCAGGATGAACTGTCCCCCGGCGGCCGGCACACCAGCCCTCAAATGGTCCAAATCCCGGTTATTTGAGTTGCCGCCCACCATTTTCACTCAACCTGCTTCGGGGTTCAAGCCGACCAAATCCCTCTCAATTGTTTGCGCTGCACATGGATAGCCGAGGAGTCAAATATTGAATCGTATTGAAATCAGGCCTCCGATTGGGTATAATAATCAGTAACTCGTCCCTGTTTAATAGTTGAATTTCGGGAGAATGACATGAAAACAACCAAATGGGTACCCGTCTTTTGTGTATTGGTTCTTCTTTCGACCCCAGCCATCGCCACCGAATTTGTTGTCGATCCCGGAGGATCCGGGGATGCCCTGACCATTCAGGCCGGCCTGGACCTGGCTTCTGCCGGTGATCTGGTGACCGTTCTGGCGGGAACCTATGCTGAAAACATCACCATGGTCAGCGGTGTTGAACTGGTTGGCGCATCAGGGTCCGGATCGACCATCATTGATGGCAACGGCGACATTTGCATCAATTGTGAACAGTGTGGTCTGGGAACCAGGATTTCCGGCTTTACGCTCACAAACGGAGGCGGCTACACCGGATGCGGCATCCGTGTTTTTGATCATTCCAGCGTTGAAATAGACAACAATAAATTCCTTGAAAATCATTCTGATTTTGAAGGAGCGGGAATCACCGTCCAGCGGTATTCCAGTGCCGACATCCACGACAACCGGTTCATCCGGAACACTTCCTTCAAGACCTGTGCAATAACCGTCATTGTCGGATCCCAGGCAACAATCGCAAAGAACTTCTTCAAGGGAAACGTCAGCACCGACTATGCCGGAGTCATCGGCGCCAACGATTCAAATGTCATCATCGAGTGGAATCGGATTGTCGAAAACCGATCCGGATCCTACGCGGGCACCATCGACATTGTCACCTCATTCTGCCAGCTGAGAAACAACACCTTCATTCGAAACCTGGCCCCCGTCGGAGGTTCCTGCCTGAGGGATGGCGGGTGGTCCATCATAACCGTGGCGAATAATCTCTTTGCCCATAACGGAGGCGGAGGGCCGGCGGTCAAGGCGGAGGATTGCCAGAATTTTTCCTGCAATATTTTCTGGGACAACGGAATCGATTATCTGGGGGACTGCAACCCGATTGGTCAGAACAACAATGCCCACATCAGCTCCCTGGTCTGCAATCCCGCTGAAGATAGTTGTGCCGTTTCCGAGTTCTCCCCTTGCCTTGGTGGCCCCTGTGGTTTAATTGGAGTCAATGCGACCCCCGATTGTACCGACGACGTCGTGTCGGTGGAAACAGAAAGCTGGGGCTCGCTAAAGTCCTTGTTCCGATAGGCTGCAAGGCCGGATATCTTCCAGGGGCCTTCAACAGGCCCCTTTTTATTGAGGTTGGCATGAACAAGAAAAAGATCGCAAAATCCGGCAAAAAGCTGCTGGAAAAAGCAATTTTCCAGGCCCGCTTGAAATTGGTTGATAAGTATCTCGATCCAAAACGGGACTCCGTTCTTCTGCCCTGGGCCACCTACAGCCCCTGGCTTCTGGATGAAGATTTCCTGAAGTGCCACGACATCATCAAGGATTATACCCTCGTTGATCTCTATCGTTGTTACGAACTCTG
>DAOWLV010000194.1 GCA_030643455.1 Candidatus Krumholzibacteriia bacterium
CACTTCGCTGGCACCCCACTGCGGTCTGGCCAACGCCAGCAGAAGCCAGAACAGACCCGCGAACCACAGGAAACGCCGCCAGGAACCCAGGCGGGGATTGGCGCCCTCGACATGGCGTCCGGCATGTACCCCCAAAAGGATGTGCATCCTGGAGGCCACTTTCCGGTCAGCGGACCGCAGCAGCAACCACACAACCGGCAGCAGCGGAACGAACCAGAGCCAGATTTCCTGGGCAAATTTCACGGCACCCTCCTCAGCCAGGTGGCCGACAGGAATCCTTCCAACAGGAAAAACAGCAGTGCCGGCAGGGCGAACCAGGCCATCCTTTCCCGGTACCAGGTGCTGATGGTCGTCTCGTAGCGAGCCGTCTCGAGCCCGTCGATGGTCCGGAATATTTCCTGCAAGGCCTCAGGATCGGTGGCCTGGAACATGGTGCCGCCGGTCAGGTCGGCGATTTTTTTCAACAACTTCAGATCGATTCTGGTTTCAACCTGCCGCGTGCGGCGTCCGAAAACAGGGTCGTCCACCGGATAGGGCACCATCCCTTCCCTGCCGATGGCGACGGTGTAGACACGGACACCCAGCGTCTGGGCCAGCTTGGCAGCTGTTTCGGGTTCGAGCGTCATCACGTTGTTCACGCCGTCGGTAAGCAAGATCACCGTTTTGCTGGGCGAGTTCGAATGTTTCAGTCTGGCCACCGCCGTGGCCAGACCCAACCCGATGGCTGTTCCATCGTCGATCAGGCCCACCTGGATTTCATCCAGGAAACCCTTCAGGACGGAGTGGTCCAGGGTCAGGGGGCACTGGGTGAAAGACCGGGCCGCGAACACGACCAGCCCGATGCGGTCGTTGGGCCTTCCGTTGATGAAGCCGCGGATCACTTCCTTGGCGGATTCCAGACGGTCCAGGGGATGAAAATCCAGGGACCGCATGCTGCCACTGATGTCCAGGGCCAGAATGATGTCGATTCCCTCCCCTTCGATCTGTTCACTGCGGTGCGCGACGCGAGGCCCGGCCGCGGCGATGATCAACAGAACCAGGCCAAGGCCGGACAGCACGGGCAGCGCTCCGGCCAGGCGGGCCCTGATTCCCGTGCTTTGCTGACCCAGCAATTCCAAACGGGGATGCCGAAAGGCGGCCTGATCCCCACCCCGCTTGAGACGTGCCCACAATACGACTCCCGCAAGGGGGACCAGCAACAGCAGCAGGGGTCGGGCGAATTCCATCACGCCTCCGGTCCCGAAGACAAGGCGCCCGTATCCCGCAACCGGCTCGGTCCCGAAGCCAACTCGCGTTTCAGGTCGGCCCAGGCCATTTCTCCCTCGCGGTGCAGACTAGCCGGCACCTTCGAAAACCTGAGCCCGATACGGACCGCGGCCATCTGATCGTACAACAGGATCGCCTGTTCCCGGCACCACCCGGCGGTCGAGGCTTCAGGATTGTATCGGCGGTGGTCCACCTCGTCGATCATACTGGCGAAGATCCCCGGCTGGGTGGACCGATGTCCGAGATCAACGCAGGCGGTGACAATTTCCCGCCCGGTCATTTCCTGGGCAGCGATCCGATAACGGCCGGCCACGAAACGACGGGAAATTCCCGCCAACCCGTCCAGGAAGGCTCGGCTTTCGCCCCGGCCCAAGGATCCTCCGATGAGGAGGTCCCGCAGCTCGATCGAGGTGGCCAACCACGCCGGCGGGGGAAGATCCCTGTCCGTCAGTTCCTCCCTGCGGTTGCCGCGATCCCATAGAAACCAGCCCAGTAACAGGATCAGGAAAAAGAACACGAGAAGACCCAGGACCACCAGAGGAGACCACCCGCCTGGTCGTGGTGTCCTGATGGTCGCAATCTCATCTGTTCCGGCGACGCGACCCTTGACCTGGATGACCGGCGACATGAAAGAGCCGGCCTGAAGCCGGAAAGGATTGGTCCTGTACACCCGGAATGACTGCACGAGGCGGATCCGCTGCTCGGCGGCAGGCAGATCGTTCATTTCAGGCAGGGGATCCCCACGGCGACCCAGGATCCTGCCCAGGAGACCAGGATTTTCCGCAGGCACCGGCAGCAGCCAATCCTCACCCGCTACCAGGCGGGCTTCCGGGAGAGGAACCGCCGACCCGGCAAAATCAAGAATGAGATGAAACACATCCCCGAACAGAACGGTGTCCTGCACGGTGTGGATCACGGCGGGGGCCGGTCCGGTGGAGGGAAATTCCAGAATTGCCAGGGCCGTGTCGATGACCGCTCGAGCGGGCTCGGCCTGCATCATGCCGGCCGGAGGCCCACCGGGCGGTGTCCCCGGTGGCTGGTGGTCCATCTGTCCCGGACAGGAAACCACACTCCCACCCCAGACAAGCCAACCGACTGCCAAAGCCAGGAACGGTCGTGCAGCCACAGCCATGCCACGTTGTCGGATCAACGCGGCCCCCTCCTTGCCCGTCGACCTTCCCGGGCCAGGAAGAACTTGCGTAGGGGTTCGACGTATGACGCGGTGACGTCGACTTCGACGAGGTCCACGCCCCGTGAGGCCAGCAGCTTGTCCAAAGCACGATCATGGGAACTGGCACGGCTGGCCAGCCTGCGGGTAGTCGATCCACTGGAAGTGTCTATCAGGGCCACCTGTCCGGTCTCGGCATCGACCCAGCGCACCAGCCCCACCGCAGGCAGGGCGATTTCCCTGGGATCACGGATACGCACGGCCACCACATCATGGCGCCGGCCAAGAACAGACAGGCTGGTGGAGAAATCCCCGGCCCAGAAATCGGAAACCAGGAAGACGGTTGCCTTGCGCTTGAGAACCGACCCCAGCAGGCGCAGAGGCTCGTTGAGATCGGTTCCGCGACCGGTCGGTTCATAGGTCAAAAGCTCGCGGATACAGCGCAACACGTGACTTTTTCCCTTGGCCGGCGGGATGAATTTCTCCACCCGGTCACTGAACAGCAGTAGGCCGACCTTGTCCTTGTTGGCGATGGCGGAAAAGGCCAGGACACCGCACAGTTCCGCGGCCACTTCCACTTTCGTCCGCTCCCCGGACCCGAACCAACCGCTCCGGCTCATGTCCACCACCAGCATGACGGTCAGCTCCCGCTCCTCCTCGAATAGTTTGACGAAGGGTTCCCCCGTACGGGCTGTGACGTTCCAGTCGATGGTCCTCACATCGTCACCAGGCACATACTCGCGCACCTCGCGGAATTCCATGCCCGTGCCCTTGAAGACCGAGTGGTACTCCCCGGAAAACACCTCTTCCACCAGGCGGCGGGTCTTGATCTCGATCCTTCTTACGGAGGCAAGGATCTCGGGGGGGATGGATGTGTTTTTCCGCTGGCTCATGGCGTGGCTAGGGCACCTCGATATTGTCCAGAAGCGAACTGACGATGTCGTCGCTGGACAGGTTTTCGGCTTCGGCTTCGTAGGTCACCAGGATCCGGTGCCTGAGGGCGTCGTGGCCCACGGACTTGACATCTTCGGGAATGGCGAAGGCCCGGCCCCTCAACAGGGCGCGGGCACGCGCCAACTGGGTCAAGGCCAGGGTGGCCCGCGGGGAGGCACCCCAGGAAATCAAGGGCCCCAGATCCAGCCCGGCGGCTTCGGGATCCCGGGAGGCAAATACTATCTCCAGGATGTAATCCTTGATTTTTTCATCGATGAAAACCGTGTTGACGGCCTGGCGCATCTGCTGGATGGCCTCGGGATCCAGCACCTTGTCGACCTCGGGGATCGACCTGCCGGCCATCCGGTCCAGGATCTCCCGTTCTTCCTCCCGGGACGGATAGCCGATGCGTATTTTCATGAGGAACCTGTCGACCTGGGCTTCGGGCAGAGGATAGGTCCCTTCCTGTTCGATGGGATTCTGGGTGGCCAGAACCAGGAACGGGTCGGCCATGGGAAACGTTTCACCCCCGATGGTCACCTGGCGCTCCTGCATGGCCTCCAGCAAGGCGCTCTGGACCTTGGCCGGGGCACGGTTGATCTCGTCGGCCAGGATGATGTTCGAAAACACCGGACCTTTCTTGACCGAGAAATCACCCGTTTCGCGGTTGTAGATCGTGGTGCCGGTGATATCGGCGGGAAGCAGATCCGGGGTGAACTGGATGCGCTTGAAGTCCGTATGGACCGCCCGCGCCAACGTACTGACGGCCAAGGTCTTGGCCAGGCCGGGCACACCTTCCAGGAGAATATGGCCACCGGTGATCAGGCCCAGCATGAGGCCTTCCATCATTTCCCGCTGACCGACGATCACCTTGCCCACCTCGGAAAGTACTCCGCCCAGACGGACCGACAATTCCTCGGCGTAAACCTTGTCGAGAGACTGGTATTGGGACATGACATCCTTTCTGGCCCGCAGGCGAAGAAAAAAACCAGGGAAAGAAATTGTTCATACGTTGCCTTACCCGGCAAGTTCCCTCTCGGACCGCTCCTGCCGCGCTGGAAAAATACCCAACCCGTTTTTTCTTGCCAACACCTTTAAAAAGTCTTTCAATACTGTCGACGAACCACCGGGACCCTTCGCCCGGGGCAAATACACGCTCAAATGCGGGAAACTATGCACTACGCCCGTTTTGGGCCGATTTTTCCGGCCAGGGAGGCCGCCTTGCGGATCAGCAAACACAAGATCGAATATCTTTCCGACAAGATCCTCAAGATGCTCCAGGAGCATCCCAGGATCCACGTGGATTCGAATACCGACCTGGTAACCCGGGCCATTGATGACGCGTTTTTCGAAAACATGAAGCAGGAAGAGGAAATCGACGAGCAGGTGGAGGCCCTTGTCAATCAGAACCGTAACGAGATCCGAGCCATGGAAATGGATCTTGGCGCCCTGCGCAACAAGATCAAACGGGAACTGGCGAAGAAAATGGGATTCATCCTGTGACCGGCCGCCTTGCTGGCGTCGGCCCTGGCAATACGGAGGATATGCGTGAGACTTTCTGAAGAACGCGTGGCGGTGCTTTCCCGGATGGTTTGTGACCGCCTTCTCGACGAGGAACTTGCCGATCTGGAAATTTCCGAGGACGACTTCGTCTTCCAGGTGGAAAACCTGATTCTCAAGGATCTGAAGATCGAGGATGAGATCGATGAGGAAGCCACCACCTTCCTGCTCAAGAACAAGCCCAAGCTGGAAGAAGGGTCCACCGAATGGGAGGTCGAGCTGGACCGCAAGAAGGAGGAATTCTCGATTGCCCGTGGTTATGTTTCCTTCTGACATGTTCCTTTCCCTCCCGCGTCATTTTTCATGAAAGTCATGGTCCTTACCCCCTACCTGCCCCACCGGCGGATTGGCCACGGCGGCGGCGCCTCCGTCAGGGACCTGCTGACCTGGCTTGCCAAACTGCATGAGGTGCAGGTGGCAGCGTTGGTCCGACCCGGTGAGGAGAGCCTCATCGGGCAGGTCGAGGAATTGGGCGTTTCGGTGGCCCCCGTGAAATTCCTGGACCGCCGGGCAGATGGTCCGGCCCGATTGACATTGCTGTCCGACCGGGCCCTGGCCTGGGCCCGATCCCTTCGTTCGGGCTATCCCTGGTACGTGGAAAAATACTGGTCCCCGGACCTGTCCCGGCAGATCCTGTCCATAGCCGAACGGTTCGCACCCGACGCTGTGCAGGTCGAGTATCTCCAGTTGGCCCTGCTGGCGCGTGACCTCAGACGGTGGCGGGACAACCGCACCTCATCCACCGTGCGCCTGATCCTGAACAGCCACGAACTCGGTTCACTTCCCCGTGACCGGCGGGCCTTGCGCACGGTCAATCCTGTGGCGGCATTCGCGGCGCGAAGAGAAGCTCGCGCCTGGGTCCGCTTGCAGATCGATGCCACCGGCTGGGCAGACCGGACACTTTGCGTCACCCCCGAGGACCACACCCTGTACCGGAGCATGGGCGGAAAGAACCTGGTCACCGTGCCGTTGGGTATGGATCTCGAACGGATCGGTGCCGACTGGTCACCCGGACCCGGCCACCGGTTCCTTTTTGTCGGATCCTTCAACCACCGACCCAACAGGCTGGCGGCCGAATTCCTGGTGGACAGCATGTGGCAGGATGTGATCCAGGCCTTGCCGGACAGCAAGCTGATCCTCGTCGGTCGGGGTTCACGGGAGTTCTTGCGCCGACGGGTCGAAGAGGCCCAATGGGCAGTTCGGGGATTGGATGCCCTGGGTTTCGTGGATGATCTCACCGGATTGTTCCGTGAATGTCATCTTTTCGTGGCGCCCCTGCCCGAAGGCGGCGGCATCAAGATCAAGATCCTCGAGGCCATGGCCCGCGGCATTCCCGTGGTGACGACTCCCGTCGGCGCCGAAGGGATCACATGCCCGGAAGACGACGCTGTCGTCATTGCTCCGTTCGACAACAGATTCGCCACCGCTGTCCTGACGGCGGCCCGGGACCCGGAGACCGGCCGGAACCGGGCCAGGCGCGCCAGGAAAATCATGGAGGACAGGTTCAGCTGGGCCGCCATCACCGAGCAACTGACCGCCATCTACGAGGGTGAGTGAGGGGGCTCGGCCGCCGCTGCCGCCAGCAGGGTGACCTGTGCCAATCGTTCCACAGTCTCCAGCAGGCCGAAGGCCGTCCGCAGATCG
>DAOWLV010000076.1 GCA_030643455.1 Candidatus Krumholzibacteriia bacterium
GTCCATGAGGATGAGAGTTGTGCGGGAATCTTATCGGTCCGCGGCCGCTGGGGCAAGGCTCCTCCCGGTATTGGCATATCACGGAACTTGTGGCGAAAACCCCAGAATGAACCTAGGATATCAAGAATGAAGATCCGAATCAGACCTATTTCCCGCCGACAGGAGGCCAGGATGAAGACCATCAAGGAATTGCTCGAATACAAAGGCCAGGAAACCGTCCACACCATCGAACCGGACGATACGGTGTTTGTCGCGGTGACCAGAATGGTTGAAATGAACATCGGGGCCCTTCTGGTCACTGAAGATGCAGGAATCAAGGGCATCATTTCCGAGCGGGATTACCTGCGTTTCATCACCGTTAAGGGCCGCACTGCCCGCGACACGCCCGTCAAGGAAGTGATGACGCGCAAGGTCATCTACGTGACGCCGGACACCGAGTTGAACGAGGTGATGACGATCATGACCGCCGAGCGAATCCGCCATATGCCAGTCCTGCGTGAGGGAGAGCTGCTGGGCATCGTCTCGATCGGTGATGTGGTCAAGCAGATCAGCCAGGATCAGGAAGTCCAGATCCGGACTCTCGAGGAGTACATCAACGACCCCTACCCCGGGCCTATCGTAAAAGATCCCGCCAACTGATCGGCGACAAGCACGTCACCCGGTTCGTCGCCATGCTGGTCGTCCAGAATTCCTCAAGATATCCGGCCCCGGGATTTGTCCCCCGGGGCCGCTTGTTTTAGTTTAGCCCCTGAAGGTCTTTCACCACCTCGACCAGGGGGATCCCGCCATGGCCCAGACCGTCTTTGAAAAAATCGTTCAGGCTCACGCCGTCGGCCTCGACGCCGGCCAGGAAGTCCACGCCGCCGATTACGTCACTCTCGTGCCGGACCATGTCATGACCCACGACAACACCAGTGCCGTCATGGGCAAGTTCAAGGGTCTGGGTGTGCCGAAGATAAAGAACCCCCGGCAGCCGGTGTTCACCCTCGACCACAACATTCAGGACCTCGGCGAGGACAACCAGGCCAAGTACCGAGCCATCGCCGAGTTCGCGGCCGCCAACGGCGTCACCGCCTATCCGGCCGGGCGCGGCATCGGTCATCAGATCATGATCGAGGAAGGTTACGTGAAACCAGGCGGGTTCTGCGTGGCCAGCGACAGCCACAGCAATACCTATGGCGGCATCGGGGCCCTCGGCACGCCTGTGGTGCGCACCGATGCGGCGGCGCTGTGGGCCATCGGCACGGTGTGGTGGCAGGTCCCCCGCACGATCAAGGTGAACCTGACCGGCACGCTGAAGCCCGGGGTCACGGGCAAGGATGTCATCATCACCCTGTGTGGCCTGTACAACCAGGGCGAAGTGCTCAACGCGGTGATCGAATTCGGCGGCGACGGCGTTTCCAAACTGTCGATCGAAGAGCGCCTGACCATCGCCAACATGACCACCGAGTGGGGCGCGCTGGCGGGCTGGTTCCCCGTGGATGAAACGACGGTCGCTTTCATGGAGGGGCGCCGGATCTGGTTGGCCGCTCAAGGTATCACTGACCGCATCACTGTCGAGGACATCGAACAATGGCGCACCCGGCCGCCGAAATCGGACGCCGACGCGGTCTTTGCCGCCGAAATTGATCTGGATCTCGCCCAGGTCACCCCCCACGTCAGCGGCCCCCACTCCCTGCAGGTGATGACCTCGCTGGCAGAGATGGACGCCAAGAAAATGGCCATCCAGAAGGCCTATCTCGTGTCCTGCACCAACGCCCGGCTGGGTGACATCGAGCAGGCAGCGGCCGTTGCCGAAGGCGGCACCGTCGCCGAGGGCGTGGAGTTCTACATCGCCGCTGCCAGCAAGCCCATCGAACCAGGCCACCGCCAGCGGCGCCTGGCAGAAGCTCATTGACGCCGGCGCCAAACCGCTGCCCCCGGGCTGCGGACCCTGCATCGGATTGGGGGTTGGATTGCTGGAAGAAGGCGAGGTGGGTATCTCGGCCACCAACCGCAACTTCCGCGGACGAATGGGCAGCCGCGACGCCGAGGCCTATCTGGCCAGCCCCGCCGTGGTCACGGCCAGCGCCCTGGCCGGGTACATCACCGGCCCCAAAGACATGGACCTTTCCGGCGGCGTCCCGGAGCGTTCATTCAAGGAGTTCACGGCCCCCAAAACGGAGGCACAGGATGTGGAAATCCTCGACGGCTTCCCCTCCGGTTTGAGCGGCCGCGTGGTTTTCCTTCCCACGGACAACCTCAACACCGACGGCATCTACAGCAAGGACTGGACGTACCGCGAAGACGTCACCCGCGAAAAGATGGCCGAAGTGGTGATGGAAAACTACGACCCTGCCTTTGCCGGGCAGGTGCACGAAGGCGATGTCCTGGTCAGCGGCTACAACTTCGGCACCGGCAGCAGCCGCGAGCAGGCGGCCACCGCGCTGCAGGCCGCGGGCATCAAGCTGATCATCGCCGGAAGCTACTCGCAGACCTACCTGCGCAACGCCATCAACAACGGCTTCATCTGCGTGGAGTGCCCCGAACTTTCCGATGCCATGAAGGCCCATTTCAAGGAACAGTCAGACAAGAAAACCATCATCGGCGAAGATCAGCTGGAGATGGATTTCGCACGCTCGGTGATCACCTGGCGCGATGAAAAGTACCGGTTCACCCCCTTGGGCAAACCGGTACAGGAAGTGGTCATCGCCGGCGGCGTGGAAAACCAGGTGCGAGCCAGCCTGAAGGAATAGCCGCGCTACTGGTTTTCCATGAGAGCCAGCTGGATCTTGAGACCCTGGTTGCCCGGGTCCAGTTCCGACGCCCGCTCGAGAGCCACCTTGCCGTCGGCCATGTCCCCGCCGTCCAGGCAGATGAACCCGACCAGGGTCCACAATCCCGCGTGGTTCCAGGGATCGGTGGCCCCACCTTCGAGCGCCCGCACCAGGGTGAGGGCCAGCTCGTCTTCTCCTTCGGCCCGGTCGGCCTCCAGCACCAGCGCCAGATCATCCCCGGACAGCTGCATGATGTTTTCCCCGGTCAACTCCTGCCCCTTCAGATCGCCCATGGCGAGATCGCGGCCCTCGGGAACCTGGTCATTCCGGATGAGGAAACGGGCCAGGTTCTGGCGGTTCACGGGGCTGGGATCATCCGCGAACGCTTTCCGCAAGCCGGCGAGCTGGGCCTCGCGATCCTCGGCCTTCATCCACCGCCCGGACGATGTGCCGCTCTGGCTGAAGAAGTTGGCAACATCGGTGGGATCCAGGTCTTCATCCGGCTTGGCCAGTCCCTGGAGAACCGCAGTGGATCCCGCGGTGTCCCCCATTTCATTCATGAGCTTCAAGGCGGCCTCCACCTCCAGCAGGGCGGAACCGATATCACCCATCAGGTAATAGACCTGTCCCTTGAGAACCTGGGCCTGGGCCGGATAGATCCCGGTGTCTATGCACAGATCCACCTCATCAAGAGCGCGGGAAGCCAGCTCCTGCTTCTCCAGATCATCCTCGGCAGCGGCAACTCTCTCGACCAGGGCGGCGGCAAACGCCAGCCGGCTGCCGCTGGTGTAGAAAAGGTCGAATCCCAGGAAAAAGGGCACCGCGCCGGGCCGTCCCGTGAGTTTTCCCAGCTCAATGGCGTAGGGTTTGTATACCAAATACACGATGTACGGGTTGTTGATGCGGGCCATGCTCCAGGCCCGGTGAGCCTGGGACCGGCGGCCGGTGATCTCGTAGATCCGCCCGGCGTCGTTCCAGAAGCGCTCAGCGTAGGGATACTGGTCATTGATGGCGAACTTTCCGAAGGCCGCCCCGGCCATGTCGATGTTGCCTTCGTGGAGCCAGGTAAAGGCCAGGATCCAGCTCTGGAGGTAGTTGGAAGTCCTGTTCCGCCAGGCCTCGACATTGCTCAGTTCGGGAGAGAAACTCGTGGACTGGAGAGTCGGCGGAAAGCTCCGGACTTCAGCCGATCGCAGGGCTGTGGCTATCTCCACGGCCTTTTGCGTTTCCCCCGTCCCGGCGGCAATGAGTCCCTGTAGCAATCTGGGTTCCGTGCCCTTGGCGCCGAAATCCACCGCGGCCTTCAAGCTGGTCATGGCATGTTCGAAATTTCCCCGGTCGCGCTGCAGCCAGGCCCGGTCCAGGGCGACTTCCGCGCGAAGTTCCGTCAACTGGTCGGCGGGAATCTGGGCCAGGGCGAGCTGGGCGCCGTTCAGCGAGGTAGCCGCGCGGTTCTGATCACCGACAATACTGGAAAAATAGGCCAGGACATGCCAGGCGTAGGGATTTGAAGGATCCAGAAGCACGGCGGTCCTGAGCTTTGTGAGACAGTCCCCGACGACGGTCATGTCGTTGATCTGGTTTCCCCAGCCCGAGGCTTGCTGCGACCTGGTTCTTTGAACCTGGGTCTGGATGCGCTGGTGAAAATCGGCCACGAACTTCAGTTCCTTGGCCGCCTGCTTGCGGCGCTTTTTTTGTTCATCAGCGTCCTTTGTCAGGTATGTTTCCAGGCCGATGCCATCCATCTTCCCCATGTATTCGTTGGTTTTGGCATATTCCTTGACCTGATTCAGCTTGAACTGGGATTGGTCAAGGAAGGGCGCGTCTTCGTAGATCCTGTAGAACAACGTGTTGTATTGGCGCCACTTGCTGACCGTGCCGATCTCCGGCCATTCGGACGGTTGCTCCCAGGCCAATGCCCCGGTGGCCACCAGCGTCAGCAGAATTGCCAGACCCATCCTGACCCTCCCGACCACGCGAAAATTCTGCAATGCCCCTGAACTCATGGTTACATCCCTTCTTTATTTTCCAGTCTCGCCAATTGCTGTTTCAAACCGTTATTGTCCGGATCCAGTTCCGATGCTTTCTCGAGGGCCAACCGCCCGCCCGCCAGATCGCCGTGATCAATACTGATGAAACCCACCAGGGCCCACACCTGGGTATCACCCGGCAGATTCCCGTTACCCCGGGCCAATTTGCCAATATAGTATTGAGCTGCTCCCAAGTCACCCAGCGCCCGGTCCGCCTCCAGACACAGACAGAGGTCCTCGTTGGTGATCCTTCCCTGAGAGGCTTCCTCGGGTGCGTTCACAGCCCCGTTCAGGATCAAGCCGCGTCCCCGCTCCGGATCACCGTTGCGGATCAGGAAAATGCCCAGGGCGCGGCGGTTGTCTTCGGTGGGGTTCTGCAACCAGGCCGTTTCCAGATCCTCCTGGCCCAGCATTGCCATTGAATGCCCGGAATTCGGATCCCGGAAGGCGCCGGCATCCATCACCGTGCTGCGAATGACCTGGACTTCGGTGTTCGAAGTGGCGCTGGGCAACCTGTAACCCCGCTCACGCAGCCACTTCTTGCCCTGGGCCAGCATGGGCCGGGACGTATCGAGATCCCCTAGAAAATAATGGACCAACGCTTCGGTAAGCAAGGCGTGACCCGGCAAAAAACCAGTCTTCCGGCAGATCTCCAGCTGCGTGATGGCGGTGATACCCAGGTTCATACGGCTTTCCTCACTGCCGGCGGCCTCCATGGCGGTCGTGTACCGACAGGCAAAGGAAAGCCGGTCACCAACCAGGTAGAACTGGTTGAAGCCGGCATAGTCCAGGGTCACGCCGTCGATTCCCGTCAACGCCCGGTTCTCCCAGCCATACCGCCGGTGCAGGAAAAAAGGCTGGTAGGGCACCCACTGGTGGGCCAGATACCAGGCGCTTGGCGCGATGTCCTGACGCCCGGTCCGCATGTAGATACCACCGGCGTCGTTCCAGAAGTGGTGAGCGAAAGGATACCTGTCATGAAAGGAGAACTGCTTGAATGAGAGCTGGGCCATCTCCAGATCTCCGACGCCGATCCAGACCAGGGCCATGATCCAGGATTTGGCGAAATCCGAGGCCCCCTTGATCCAGAATTCCGGGTTCCTTGTGGAATAGCTGTTGTGCCTGGGTATCTTGACGGTCCGAAGTTCTCCGGCCAGGCGCCGCGCTTCAGCCTCGTTGCCGGCCTGGGCGGCGATCAGCCCCCTCAACAGAACCGTTTCCAGGTTTTTCCCCCCGAGATCCTCCGCAGCCTGCAGGTGGATCCGGGCGCGGTTGAAATTTCCCAGATCCCGATGCAGCCAAGTCTGGTCCAGGGCCAGCCTGCACCGGACCTCGGACAGGGCGTCATCCGGCAACATCGCCAGGGCATCTTTTGCCCCGGCGAAAGCACCCTGCGCACGTTTCAAGTCCCCCACGCATGTCGAGAAGTATCCCAGAAGATGCCAGGTCAGGGGATTGGACGGGTCCAGCTGCACGGCGGTGTTGAGGCTCTCCATGCACAGGGGCAGCACGTCCATCGAATCCTGCCTGCCCCAGCTCGAGGATCCGCGGGCATGGAAGTCCTGGGCCCAGCCGCGCAACTGGTCCAGGAAGCGGGTGACGATCTTCAGGTTTTCGGTGGCCAGATCGATGCGGCGCGCCTGATCTTCCGGAGACATCTGCTGCCAGGACACCAGATCCGCCGCCGCCAGCGCGGCGTTGTAGCGGAAGGTCCGACGGTAGATCGACTGCTGATCGGCAATCTCCCTGCTTTCCGTATCCCAGACTCTTCTTACCGAGGACCGGTAGAAGACGGCGTCCAGATCCATCCATTCCTGAACGGTTCCGACCTTCAGCCATTGTTCGACATTTTTTTCCGGCAACTGCTCCAGCGATTGCATTGCAAAGGACGAGGTGCTTAGATGGACCCAGAGCCCAACCAACAGGATTCGTGAAATAAACAACGGAGTCAGCCCCCTCATTGCCGTGTCGTCGCAACGTCCTGAACATACGGCCAAAGCCCAACGGAGACAATCCTATTGCCTGATCTGATCCTCGTCGGTGTCTGGACCACCGTCTGGTGTTTTTTCCATAGCTTGTTCGTGAGCCATCGTTGGCGAAACCTGGTGCGGCGCCATTTCCCCCGCTACCATGTGTTCAATCGGTTCGTCTACGTGATATTCAGCACCGTCTCGCTGGGTGTGCTCATGCTCTGGATCAGGACCCTGCCGACGGTGACCCTGTTCGCCTGGCCCGGCTGGTGGATGTGGGTCCGGTGGTTGGGCCTGACCGAGGCGATGTTCCTGTTCTGGTTCGGCACCCGCAGCTATGACAACCGGTCCTTCCTTGGAATGACCCAGGCCCTTGATTATTTGAGGGGGAGTCCGACCCGGGAGGCACCTTTCCGGTCGGCCGGGATCCTGGCTGTCATCCGCCACCCCTGGTACACCGGGACCCTCATTCTCCTGGTATTCTGCCTTCCCTACACCGACGTCAATCTGGTCTGGCGCGTGGTTTTCCTGGTCTACACCCTGATCGGCACGGAGCTGGAGGAGCGTAAACTGCTGAAAGAACTCGGAGCTGCTTACGCGGCCTACCGCGCCCGGGTGCCCAGGTTCTTCCCCGATCCACGCACCCTTTGGCGATCCGACCCCGGTTCAGACGGGCCCGAAGACGGGATCTGAAGCTCTGTGTTGTCTCCGGACCCCGTGTTGGGTATAGTGGGCCAACGGTCGCCGACCGTAAGGCTTCTCGCCCAGCCCGGGACCCTTTTCATTCGATGAGGATCAAGATGCTCAAGGAAAATTTTTTCGAAACCATCGCCGCCTCCATCAACAAGCACTGGGATGTGCCCTGTTTCAGCGACCTGGACGGGGAAACGATCACTTACGGTGAACTGGCCCACCGGATTTTCAAGATCCACTACATCATCGCCGAAGCCGGTCTGAAAAAAGGTGACCGGGTCGGGTTGGTCGGCCGCAACTCCGCCAACTGGTGCGTGACCTACCTGGCGGCCGTCACGTGCGGGGCCGTCATCGTGCCCATCCTGCCGGATTTCCCCAGTGCCGAGATCGAACACCTCGTCCGGCATTCGGAGTGCAAGCTGCTGTTCATGCCGAACACCATCCACGACCGGATCGACGAGGATAAGATGGAATCCCTGCAGGGCATCTTCCACCTGGATGATTTTTCCCTGGCCTGGTCGCGGGACAAGAAACTGCCGGAAGTGGCCGACGGGGTGGAGGCGGGCTACCACGAACGGTACGAGACCATGCTGACCGGCCGCGAAGTTCGGTTCCCCCAGATTTCCAACGCGGACCTGATCTCCATCGTCTACACTTCCGGCACCACCGGTTTTTCCAAGGGCGTGATGCTGACCGGCAACGTGCTTATGGCCAACATCCTGTATTTCCTCAGCTGCATCGAGCTGGCCCCTGGCGACAACGTGGTCTCCTTTCTCCCTCTGGCCCATGCCTTCGGCTGCGCTTTCGATTTCCTGGCCCCCATGGCCGCCGGCTGTCATGTCACCTTTATCGAGAAGACCCCCACCCCCAAGGTCCTGGTGGCCGACTTCGCCGCACACCCTCCGGTGTACGTGATGTCGGTGCCCCTGGTCATCGAAAAGATCTACCGCGACCGGATCAAGCCCATCCTGGAGACGACCAAGATCCGTGCCATGCTCAAGGTGCCGGGCCTCAACAAGCTGATATACAAGAAGATACATGACCAGATCTACGATGTTTTCGGCGGGCGTTTCAAGGAAATGGTCATCGGGGGCGCGGCCATCAACCGGGACATCGAGGACTTCTTCCGGAAGATCGGACTGCGCATGACCTGCGGTTACGGCATGACCGAGTGCGGCCCCCTGATGAGCTACACCGTGTTCGACGACATTCCACCCGTGGGCAGCGTGGGCAAGATCATCCCCTACCTCGAGGGCCGGATCCACGACCCCGACCCCGACTCCGGCATCGGGGAGGTGCAGGTCCGCGGCGAGAACCTTATGTTGGGTTATTACCATGACGAGGAAGCCACCGCAGAAGCCATCAATCCCGAAGGGTGGTTGATGACCGGTGACCTGGGCCGCATGGATGAAGAGGGATTCCTCTACTTGACGGGCCGCTCGAAGAACATGATCCTGACGGCCTCGGGCCAGAACGTCTATCCCGAAGAAATCGAGTCCCAGCTGAACAATCTGCCCTGTGTGGAGGAGTCGCTGGTCCTCGAGAACGCCGGCAAGCTGATGGCTCTGGTCTACCCCAATCTGGAATCCGTGGACAAGGCCTGTCTCAAGGGCAAGCAGGTCGAATCCCTGATGGAAGACAACCGCAAGACCCTGAACGTGAAACTGCCCGGATTCAGCCAGATCGCAAGGCTCAAGGTGCTTTACGAGGAATTCGAGAAGACGCCGACCAAGAAGATCAAGCGACGCCTCTACAACGCATTTTCCTGAGGGACGACAACTACACTACCGGAGGATCGAGAATGAATATCAAGCAAAGCCCTCAAGACAACGTCATGGTCCTGGAACTGTCCGGCAAGATTATGGGCGGTCCGGATTTTGACAAGTTCAAGGGAGAGATCACTGATCTGGTCGAAGGCGGCTACAAGAACGTCATTCTCGACATGTCAGGCGTACCCTGGATCAACTCCACAGGGCTGGGCATTCTCATCACCGGTTACCACTCGATCAAGGCCGCCGAGGGCACGATGAAGATCTGCAACGTCAAGGAACGCGTGCTGAGCATCTTTTACATTTCACAGCTGGAAAACATCTTCGACGTCTACGAAACACGGGATGAAGCCCTGAAGGCCGCATCCGCTTGACCCGGGCCTAGGGCCACTACCGGTCGATCTTCTTGACCATCGCGTCGCACACGGTGAAGCCGTACTGCTCGTACAGCCCGTGCGCGTCACGGGTCCGCAGCAACTGCTCCCTGACGTTCACCACATCGGGATGTTCGGACAGGCAGTCCATCAGCCACTTGCCCAGTCCCACGCTCCGAAAATCGGGATGCACCATCACGTCGCAGACCCAGGCGAAGGTGCACTTGTCGGTGACCGCCCGGGCGAAGCCGATCTGCCGGTCTTCGGCATAGAGACCGAAGCAGAGCGAGTTTTTGATGCACTGCTCGATGACTTCCTGCGAGCGGTCGCCCGCCCAGTAGGTGGTCTGCAGCGCCGGTACGATGAAGAACAGGTCCAGTTCGGACTTGTCGTCGCTGATGCGGTAGGGGCCCTTGGTCCATTCCATGGTGGCCCTCCCTTCTCTAGAATTCCGCGGATTTGGGA
>DAOWLV010000110.1 GCA_030643455.1 Candidatus Krumholzibacteriia bacterium
GCTGGCCATGAAGCCGATGAATGAGGTCCACATGCCCCCATCCTAATACAATGCCCCCCAGGGAACAATCCCCGGGGGGCAAGGATCCGGAAAACCGGTGGACTGTGCAGTCTAGTTCAAATTGATGTTCGAGACCTGTTCGGGCTTATAGATGATATCGGATTCCTCGAGAATCCTTTCTCGCTGCATGTACCCGTCGGTGACGATGGTCGGCGTAACGAAGATGACCAGCTCCCGGCTCACCTTGGTATGGGTCGTATGCTTGAACAGGGACCCGAGCAGGGGAATGTCCATCAGCACGGGGATGCCGCTGTCGAGCTTGCCGTCGATCGACCGGATCAGACCCGCGATGATGGCGGTTTCCCCGTTCTCGACCAGGACCCGCGTATCGGCCTCACTGGTGTTGATGATGACGCCACCCTGCACTGTGGCCTGGCTGGACAGATCACTGACCTCGTTGTGAATATCCAGGGTGATCTGGTTGTCCTTGTTTATATGTGGCGTGACCATCAGGCTGATGCCGACGGTGGTCAGCTGGGTGATGGCGTTACCGGCCTCGTCGGAGACGATCAGGGGGATCTTCTGACCCACCAGGATGCTCGCTTCGCGATTGTCCGTGGTGGTGATGATCGGGTTACTGATCAGATGGGCCAGGTTCGCGGTCTCCAGGGCCTCGACCTTCGCCACCAACTCGCCCCAGTTCTGCACGGTGCCAAGTTTCAGGGTGCCGGCGGGGTTCGCCATCGGATTATCGATTGCCAGGGCACCATTCAGGTTGTCGCCCGGCGCCACGAAGTTGTTGACGCCCCAGCTGATACCCAGTTCGCGCGTGGCCCTGGAGTCCATATCGATCAGGCGGGCGTTGATCTCCACCTGCGGCGTCTTGGTATCCAGGTCCATCGCCATCTCGGTGATGATGGCCAACCGAGTTTCGATGTCGTTGATGATCAGGCTGTTGGTCCGTTCGTCGACATCGATGCTGCCACGATCGGTCAACATCTGTTCGAGGGCGTCCCTGGTCTCTTCGGCATTGGCGTAGTGGATGTTGATAATACCCAGCTGGAGCGGAGCCAGGTCTTCACCCTGCTTGCGCGCACGCTGGGTTTCCAGCTCCTCCTTGCGGAGTTCATCGGCCGTGTCGATCCGGTAGATACCGTGTTCCTCGACAAAGTCGAAGCTGTGGGCCCTGAGGATGACGCCGAGGGCCTGTTCCCAGGGAACGTTTTCCAGCTTGACGGTGACCTTGCCCTCGACCCGGGGCGACGCCACAATGTTGGTCCCGGAAAACCCGGCCAGCGAACGGAGAACCGTCCCGATTTCAGCTTCCTGCACGTCCAGGGAGATGGGTACCATCTTGTACGCCTGGTCAGGAGCGGCGACATCAGCAGGGGCCGTGGAGACAGCATCTCCATCCTGGGCCAGGGCGCCGAACGCACTGACCATCAGGAGAGCGACCACAACTGGGATATGAGTGAAGCGGATCCTTCCGAACATTGTTTAACCCTCCGATTTTTCCAGCTTGAGAACCACTTTGTTGGTGATTCCGTACAGGGTGACCCGCGCAGTAAGAGAATTCTTGCGGATGCTGACGACGCGGCCGTGTCGGACGCGATCGCCCACACGCAGGATGTAACCGAAACCTTCTCCATCTTCAACCAGGGCGAACCTGTCGTCCTGGCCCCACATCACACCCACCAGCTGGGCGCTGTTGATGTCCACCAGTTCGTTGGCGGTGGACTTCTCGAAGTCACCGGCGACCAGAACCCCGAAAGGATCGGCCTTACCGTAGGACTGGTAGAAAAACTCGTTGGCCCGGATCGCATTGATCCTGTCCCGCGAGATCTGGGACGGAGAAACCGAACCGGCGTCCTTGTCCGAGTCCGCCTCTTCGTCGGCGGCCAGGACAGGAGCCGTGACCAGCAGTCCGATCAGGACAGCGAGGGTCAGGGCATAAAGCAGCCGGAAATTTTTCCTCTTCATGGTCGTAACTCCCTATTTACTGATGCCGGCCTGTTTGGTGGCGGCTTCATCTTTGCCCGCCTTGGCGTCCAGTTGGTTGAGAACCCCTTCGGAATTCCCGGGATCCAGATTTTCCACAGGCGCACTCAGCCCCTGGGTATAGGCCGTCAGGACCATTTCCGTCTCGACGGTGAACGGGGTCTCATCCTGGTCGCCGACGCCTTCCATGTTCATGTCGGAGACGTTGACGATCCGGTTGAGGTTGGCCAACCGGCTGAGAAACACGCCGGTCTGGTGGAACCCGCCCTTGATGCGGACTTCAATCGGATTGTCCGAATAGAAACCCTGGTTGACCGGAGTCTTGGGCTTGAACATCTGGAACTCCACCCCGGACTGCTGGCCGGCCGCGGTGACCTTGCGCAACAGGTCCGGCATCTGGTTCTGTTCCGGCAGCAGCGACTGGGCCACCATCCACTGATCGTGGAGAATGGCGTACTCCTGCTCGACCTTTTCCAGGTTCCGCACCAGCAACCGGGCCCTTTCCAGGTCCCTGCTCAACTGCTGATGACGGGCATCCAGCTCGGTGATGGTCACGTTGCGGGCCTTGTAGGTGAAGGGGTAGGAGTCCATCAGGAAATAGACCGGGACCACTACCAGCACCAGCACCACTGCTGCGACCCAGCGGAGTAATTTGGGATCTTTGACGTCGATATCCATGGCGTCCTTCCTAACCTTCGAAGGGAGCCGTGGTCGCCTTGCGGACAACCTTGGCCTGGGCTTTGAATTTGACAACCTTAACGTCCTCGATCTCGCCCTTCTCCGCGACCAGGAGGTCCACGCCGGAGAAATACGGACTGTTCGTGACGTTCTGAAGGAAATCGCTCACGAGGAAGTTGGAGAAGGTGACGCCTTCGACAGCGTACTTGTCTCCACCGATATCCTCGAAGCGGGTCAGCCAGATGTGATCCGGCATGGCCCGGTTGAGTTCGTCCATCAGGTGCACCCGGAAGTAGCGGTCGCCATCGAGCCGGGTGATAACGTCAAGACGATCGTTCAGGTCTTTCCGCTGCTGGTTCAACCTCTTGATCTTGGCGATCTCGGGAGCCAGCCGGCGGGTTTCCGCCTCTTCCTCGACGATGATTTCATTCAACGCCTGGATCTGGTTCGATTGGTGGACGTACACGGCTCCGATGCCGAGGGCCGCCACCACTACCAGGGCCAGGGGCGCAAAATTTCCAACGTTGGGCAGGCTGATCCTGCTCTGGGCCGGCATTTCATCGCGGGGCAGAAGATTGATGCGAATCATGCTCCCACCGCCTTTCTGAGTGCCAGTCCGACACTCACGGTGAGCAACGGACTCAGCTCCTCGGCCTCTCCCTCACCAAAGAGGTCAGGGTCGTAATCCAGCCCGGCCAAGGGATCGGCCATCTCGCTGGGGACGTTATAACATTCAGCCAGGTATTCCCGCAGGCCCGGCAGGTGGGCTCCGCCCCCGCTCAGGACGATCCGGTCGATGCCATCGGCTTCGCCGGAGGTCTTGAGGTAGGACAGGCTTGGTTCGAGACCCTGGTAGATTTCGGAACCGACGGACCGGACGATGTCCGTGACCAGCTGGTCGTCCACCTCTTCGGTGTGACCGCGCGCCACGTCGTTGGCCGTCTCGTAGGTCAGGCCCAGTTGTTTCTGGAACTCTTCGATGAAGTGCCCCACGCCGATGGGCAGATCGCGGGTGAAATACGGCACGCCGTCCTTGACGATGTGCACGTTGGTCACCCCGCCCCCGACGTCTAGAAGGGCAACGAACTCATCGGCGCCCTCCTGCGCAACCACCATATCCTTGTTCTCTTCGCCCTCGTCGAAGGGGTCCAGGTCGTCAACGGAGTCTTTCGCGTCGACGGGATCCGCATCCTCGATCAGTTCCGGAAGGCCGTTGAAGCCACCCTGGGCCTTCATGAACTCCCAGGCGTTCTGGTTGGCGAAGGAGGCCACGTCGATGACCAGGGGCCTGAAACCGGCGTCCCTGATCAACTCGGCATGTCCGAGGATCATGTCCTTCTTGGCCGCCACCAGCAGGAGTTCCATCTGGTCGGCCCCGATGTCGTCCTGGAGAATCTGGAAGTCGAGCGTGATGTCGTCGATGTCGAAGGGCACGTGCTGTTCGGCCTCCCAGTAGATCGCCTCCCGGGCGTCTTCTTCCGACATCTTGTCCATGACGATCTTCTTGACGATGACCGCCCGGCCAGCAACCGCACTGGCCACCGGTTCATCGGGAATGCCCGCATCTTCAGCCACCCTGCGGATGGCCTCGATCACCAGTTCGCGGTCCATGATCTCGCCGTCGACAATGGCCTCGGGCGGAAGATCGGTCATCGCGTAATGGGTGATCACCGGTCGATCATTACTCAGATCGAGCCGGAGGCATTTGACGACATTGGAACCGATGTCCATGCCGATAAGTGATTTCTGTTTCCCTTTAAGGAATCCGAACATGTCAAGCCTGCCTCGCTGTTCGAGCGTTCATGTGGGGAACACCCACTCCCAATCGGGTATCCCTCGGGCCAACCGCAACATGCGTGCCACAGTTCTCATCGGCCGTCCCCCAGACGCCTTGAGCCCAAATACCAGGAAGTTTGAGAGGAATGCCAAAGGACCGAAAAGAGATCGAAAAAAGAATCAGGTCAGGTCTCGGCGATACGGGGAAAAGATTTGCCGCCGGGGATCAGAATCCTGACAGGTACCAGACCAGGATTTCACGGCCGAACACCAGGACCACGACCGCCGCGGCGGCCAGGAAGGTCCCGAAGGGAAGCTTGGCCTCTCCGGCCAGACGGCCCCTGCCCGCTGTAACGGCGTACAGGGTGCCGAACAGGGCACCCCCGAACAACACGGCAGGCACACCCCAGGGGCCCAGAAAGACCCCGACCATGGCCATCAGCATCACGTCGCCCCCCCCCATGCCCACAACGCCCCTGACCAGCTTGTATCCATAGGACACGGCCAGGATGACACCACCGCCGATGGCGGCCCCCAACAGGGCCGATGGCAACCCGGGATTCCCGAAAAGGGACAAAACCAACCCCATGATCATGCCCCCAACGGTCAGGGTGTGGGGAATGACCATGTGCTGCCAGTCGATGATTGCAATATCCAGGAGGATGAGAAGAAAAAATGATGCAGAAAGCCCTTCGATCGTCCAGCCGAACCTCGCGATCCCGACCAGGACGCAGGCTGCCCCCGCAAGTTCGACCAGCAGGTAACGGACCGAAAACGGCGCCGAACAATGGCGGCAGCGCCCGCGCAGAAGAAGCCAGCTGAATACAGGAAGGTTGTCGTACCAGGCCACGGTCTTGGTGCATGACGGGCAGAAAGAGCGGGGGCCAACCACGCTCAGATTGCGGGGCAGACGGTAGATCAGGACATTGGAGAAACTTCCAAAGCAGGCCCCCAACCAGGCTGCCAGGACCAGGGGCAGGATACCGTAGGTGGCGATCATCATCTCAAATCTCCGGGATGGGGCCGATGAATCCCTCGTCGTATTCCATTCGGCCTTCGATTTTCCGGGTCAACTTCTCGATCATCTTGACTGCCAGTTCCTTCATGTGCGGACTGTCGGTGGAATGGTAGAGATTCTTCCACAATGCGATGGAGACGCGGTCGTCGCCGGCCCTGCCCCGGGCAAACGCGGCGAAACGGGGTTCCTTGTCCGTGGCGTCGGAACATCGTCCGGCCATCTCGAACCAGTGTCCCGCCCGCAGGTAATCGTACTCCATCACATAGTAGATGAATCCGATCTGGAAAGGCAGCTTGGCCTTGTCCGGGTTGGCCAGGATACCACGCTTCAACATATCGATGGACCGCTCCGTATCCCCGAAGCTGGACCACAGAACAAGAGAGGCGAAGTAGTAGACCTCCTCGAACTGGGGGTCGAGTTTGGTGATGCTGTCGATCAATAATTCAAAATACCGGAAGTCGTTTTGACCCTTGGCGTAGGCGCCGTAGTACTGGACAAAGCGAAACCACAGATAGTCGGCTGCGACCTCCCGAAACCCCAGGGTGGATTCAACCAGGAAGTTCCCCGAAGGGAAATAGAGCTTTTCCTGGTTAGCGGCCCGCTGCTCCTGGCCGTCGAACACTTGCAGGGTCATGACGATGACCAAAGCCGTGACCGCCACGATCATCCCCCGGAGCAGGGTTTTGGTGGGTACGCTCATTCGCCCCGCAACTCCTTGCGCGAGAAAATGGACCCCGCCACGACAAGCAGCAGAACGGTCCAGGCCAGGCTGTAGACCGTGGCCATCACCAGGTGTTCGCCCGACACCGCGGTTCCATGCACGATCGACCCACGCAGATTGAACACCTCGAGATTGGGGGTCAGGTAATAGACCACCTCGGAGACCTGCTGCTGGAACACGCCGCCCTGCATCTGGCCGAAGTCACGGATGGACTGGCTGAGATGCCCCACCGTGAACACTCCAAGGGTGAACACCGCGGCCAGGACCGGCGAGACACTGGTCGAAAAGAAGACCACCACGGCGTTGATCAAGGTCAGTTCCAGGAAGGTCAGATAGAAGGCACCCAGAAAACGCAGGGAAAACGAGCCGGGCGCAAAAAGCAGCATCAGCAGGAACAGGAGACCCATGATTGCCAGCATCGAGGCCAGGGTAAGGTTCAGGCCGAGGAATTTTCCGATCAGGTATTCCCGACGGCCGACGGGTTTGGACAGGATGGTCACGATGGTCCCCTTGTCCAGTTCCTTGCGAACCATGTTGCTGCCGACGAAGACGACGACCAGCAGGCCGAAGATGACCATGGAGGCCAGGCCGACGTCCGCCATGATCTTGCTCTGGGCCCCCACGGTCAAAGGAGACAGGATGGCCGTGCTGGCCAGCATGATGAAGCCGAATATTGCCACCAGGTAGAAGATCCTGTCCCGGACCGTTTCCAGGAAGGTGCTGGTCGCCAGGGCCACGATGTTGCCCGTCATCGGACGACCTCCCGCTTCAAGGGGGTTTCCCCGTTTATTTCCATGAACAGTTCCTCCAGGCTGGACCGGTGCGTCGCCAGGGACACCACCGGAATCGCCTCGCGGTGGCAATCGTTCAACAGGTTCCTCAGATCCGCCACGCTGTCCACCTGGACACGGGCCCGACCGTCGTTTTGAGTCCGGCAATCGGCCGGCAGCCAGGCGGGTTCAGCCTCCCCCAGGGCCAGATCCCCGGTGTAGGAAAAACCGTTGCTCAGTTCGTCCAGATCACGGACGGCCACCAGGCAACCATCCTTGAGGATGCCCACCGTGTCGGCGATCATCTCCACGTCCGGCACGATGTGGCTGGACAGGATAATGGTGGTTCCGGCTTTTTTGAGATCCATCAAAAGTTCACGGATTTCCCGCCGGCCAATGGGATCCAGTCCCGACATGGGTTCGTCGAGGATCAGCAGATCGGGTTCGCCCAGGACGGCCTGGGCCAGGCCGATCCGCTGCAACATCCCCTTCGAGAATTTCTTGAGGCGGCGGCCGGCGTACGCGGTCATGCCCACCATGGCCAGCACTTCGTCGATGCGGGCTGCCCGGCGATTCTTCGGCATGCCCAGCAGTCGGGCGTAGAACTTCAGCAGTTCCCGGCCGGTCAGGTGTTCGAAGAAGTAGGGGCGTTCCGGCAGGTACCCCACCCTGCCCCGGGATGCCGGATCGCGGTGGTCCAACCCCATGATCGAGACTTCGCCACCGTCGGCATGGACCAGATCCAGGATGCAGTTGATCGTGGTTGTCTTGCCGGCGCCGTTGTGGCCGATCAGGGCAAAAACGCTGCCACGGTTTACCGAAAACGACACCCCATCGATTCCCCGGATGCGGCGTTTCAGAAAACCGGACCGGAAGGATTTGCGCAGATCCCGTACCTCGAGGACCATTGCGGGCGCCAGGGAAGGCTTCGACGGGGAAACCTCTTCCCTCTCGGTCACCACTGAATGGCGGTCGGCTTGGGGGGTTCCCGTTGCCTCCTGGTCCAGTGTCCTGTTTTTTACCGGCGCTTGAATGATCAATGTCCACCTCCGGCCCAAAAGGCCTGGCAAGGGCGCAAATACAGCTTTAAACTCTTTCGGAAGAGTGATTTGCAACTAGAATGCCAAGAAACCGGCACGAAGTTCCCGGGTGGGCATAAAAGAAGGGCGGGGTCGTTTGCACGACCCCACCCTTCGAATCAAACCGACTATATCTTACTGACCACTCGTCAGGGTCAGGATGATACCGTCACCGTTCGGACCCTGGGTAGCGTCCTTACCGAAACCGGTGATGGTGTAACCAACGTTGACACCAGCAACAGCGCCCGGGATGGCCACGATACCGATCTGGCCAGGAGTAGCGGCTTGGCCAGCATAAACGGGTTCGCTATAAGCGCTGGAAAAGGCGTTCTGCAGCCTGCCAGCACCAACCGCACCAGCGGGGGGCGCGGGAAGCAGGGGATCCAGAAGGTTCGTGTCCGTGTAGTTGCCATCGTTACGAACAGCGTAATCCTCGGCGGCCAGCTGCAAGGTATGGGCTCCGCCCTTGACCTTGGCTTCCTTGGCCCGGTCCTGCATGCTGATGAAGTTGGGGATGGCGATAGCGGCCAGAATACCGATAATCACGACC